>JBEKXM010000215.1:0-7493 GCA_049512115.1 Tepidisphaeraceae bacterium
ATAGGCCCCCCAGGAGTAGTTGAGGTTTCCCGTTCGCCCCGTGGTGAATTCCGGGCCGTTGGCGCCGTACATGTTCGTCATGGCCTTCCAAAGGGTAATTGGAAGCGACTCCCTGGTGAAAAAGACGTACGGAATCAACCCCACCAATGCCGTCGTGACGATGACGAACATGTAAATCCCGTTGCTCGCCGGCTCGGGGATCTTCAGAGACAGGTTGGTCAATTTGCGCCACGGCGGCAAGAGCAGGCCCACCGCCGCGAAGAAGACGAAGATCGTGGTCGAAAACGTCGCCTTGGCGACGACCGCGGCCGAGAAGCCCGTGAAGTTGGACCTGAAGTCGAGTTGAAACCAGTTCGAGAAGTAGTCGTGGACGTACCAGACGATTGTGCCGCCGAACAGAACAAGGCCGCCCACGCCAAATCGTCGCGAAAAGGCAACCACTTCGGTGGCAATCAATATCAGGCACAACACGAGCAGCGTGGAAAATGCCAGGTCCGTGAGGAAGGGCATCCCCCCCGCAATCCAGGAAATTCCCGCCCACACGCATGGAAGGAACAGAAAGAGATACAGAGCCTTTGAGCGCTTCCGCGGGCGAAGGTCGTGGATTTGGTCGGCAACGCCGGGAACAAAAAGAAACGAGTCCGCCGAGTGCGGCTGATAATATTCGTAATCACTCATGAGCAGTATCCTTTAGCCCGCTTCGATCGTCCGGATAACATCTTTAGGCGGAATTCTCACCGCTATTATAATCGGCGATTCCGGCATCGCCAATTGGCGAATGCTGGAGCTGCCCGGAGGGGTGCGCCCACAACGTTTTCACCAGGCCCATCCATTCAAGACTAACTCGCCACGAGAATCCCGGACAATAGCTGATCTCCCGTGGGCGCGATCACTCGGAAGAAAGCCAATCCGGCGATCAACAATAAGGCCCACAAGGTGAGGGACGCGAAGGGTTCGGGGACGTGGGTTGTGTGGAGGGCCACGTGGATCGGGAACCACGTCAATACCGCGACGACAACGGCGGCGATCGCTGCGGAACGGCGTTGGCGCGCTTCCCAGGCAATCCAGCCGGAGAGCGGGAAAAAAAGGGACGTATAGTGCGTCCAGGTAAGCGGGCTGAATATGAAGATGATCGCGAGAATCAATGCGGCGCCGGCGATCAGTCTTTGCGGCTCGGCCCGCACGGCATGGCGGCGGCGCCAGAGAATGATGAAGGAGATTGACTCCGCGGCCCAGCGCGAGATTCCGAGGATTCGCAGCGTCCAACTTGAAAGCACATCATGATGGCCCAGAGCCAGAAGGAAACCGGCCAAAGATTGATTTGCAACGTCGGCAGTCGGCCTCGATAGAGTCGGAACGATGGACGTCGCGAATTCGTGACACGGCGCTATGCCGATGATTGCGATCGTCGCCGTCAGAAGCAGAGCGTTCGATGCCACAAACCACGCCAACGTGCGCCAGCGTCCGGCGACGATTGCGACGAGCATCAAAGAGCCCGGAAAAATCTTAAGGACAAACCCAAGGCAACTGCCCAGGCCCGCGCGCGCATCGCGACGGCGCAGGATTCCATTGACGGCAGCGCCAAAAAGGGGTGCTGTGAGAAGCGTGGTATTTCCGATTCGGACGGACAAAAACATCAGAGGCGACGTCGATATCAGAAAGACGAGCCATCCTCTGCCAATCGATGGCCTGCCGATGAGACTTTCGTAGCATTCTCCTCCCTGAATAGCCGCCCACCAACCGCACAAGGTCAAGAGTCCGAGGAACAGGTAGTGCGCCGTCTGAATTGGAAGCAGGGTCAAAGGCTCATAAAGCATGGCGGCTTGCGGCGGTTGTATAAACCGGTAGGCGTCCACGGGCACGCCGTATTGTCTTGCGATCTGGCTGTACTGTGGCTTGAGTGACGAGCCTTCGGGATAGCCGGCATTCCAAGGCGATTGGGGATTCGGCAACGGATACAACGCGCCTGCGTGGCCAAGTCTGACCATCAGACCAGCCACGTAATATTGCGGGAAATCAAAATACTCGCGGGGAGATCGAGCCGTTCGGACGGCTACGATCGTAGACAAGATCAGCAGCGAAATCGCCGCCATGGCCCGATTAAAACGCGATGGGTCGACCGATCGAATCTTGCCCCACGCTGCTTCGAGGCTTGGCGTCATGGCCGCAGTCCCTGGAAGAAGCGCAACAGCTCGCTTTGATAGGCGTTGAGGTCGTATGCCAAAACGCGGGCGCGCGCCGACTCGCCCATTCGCAGCAACAGATCTCGATCATCGTCAAGCCGGCGAAGGGCCTGCTCGAAGCCGTCGATGTCATCGCAGGACCGGATGAAACCGTCGATGCCGTGGCGAACGCGCGAGCCGCTGTTGGGAGTCGTGAGCACGGCCAGTCCGGCACCCATCGCCTCCATCACCGCGCCGGCCGACCCCTCGCAGGTTGATGGAAAGAAAAACACGTCGAATTTTCCGAGCCACTCGGCAACGGCGCTCCGCGGCACGGGGCCGACGAATTGCACGCGCCGGGCGTATGGCTCCAATTTGCCTTTGTCCAACAGGACATTGCCCACCAGGACGAATTTCATTTTTGCCGGATCAAATCGGCGGGCCGTCTCCAGAAAATAGCCGGCGCCCTTGCGAAGCCCCACCGCGCCGACAAACCCCACGACCAACGGCCCGGATTTCCTTTGGCGCTGGAACTGATGCCCGCCTGGTTGCGGCCACGGATAGGGGATCACGGATATTCGCTCCGGCGCGATTCCTTGGGAAATCAGCCCCTCCCGCACGTAATCGGACGCACAGGTGATCGCGTCCAGCGTCTGCCAGGTTTGTCTTTCGAATTCCAGATAATCCCGGTGCAGTTCGGCGGTTTCCCGCGCGATCCATCCGGGCCAGCGCTGAATTTGCCGCCGCATTTCCGCGACTTCCACTTCCAGCGGAGCGATCATCTGGTCACCGACGGCCAGGAGCCCGCGGGCTTTGGCGGCGCGATAGGCTTCGGGCGCGGCGTTGCGGATGAAGCCGTAGAGAACGTTCGCCTCGCCGAAGCCCTTGCGGATAACCCATTTGGCGGTTTGGCGCGATGCCCAGATGAATGAATCCTCCGAGCGGGCGAATCTGGGCATCCGGAGCCTCATTGCCAGCGCCATGAGGGGATTTCGGATCACGCGATCGGGATCGAGTTGGGGACATCTGCGCTCCGCCATTTTTCGGCCCAATTGGCGCCGGAATTTCCCGCCCAATTCGGCGATCTTCTCCTCGACCGAACCTTCCCGCACGAACCAGTCGATGAACACGCGGTCGAGAATGCCGGCGTTTTGCAGGGCCAGCGGGACGAGATAGTGAAGCCGCGCCCCGTCCTGAATCATCGCCACCCGGGGCACTTTGGGATTGGGATTGGGATTGACCATGGCGTCTGACGATGGACTGCCGCTTGGGGAACCGAGGCGGATATCCGGTTGAAGTGAATTGGCGGCGAGGAAGGAATTGGTGGAATCGGCCGGTTCGGGCATGGATGCGGCGAGCAATTGCAACCCCTGGGAATCGGAGCCAGCGGACTGCTCCGGAGTGCGATCGCCGCGCGCTATGCGAATGGCGTAGGTGAGAGCCTCGCGTTCGATCAGCAGCACCAGCGCGCCATATACAAGAGTTCCCACGACACAGGAGATGATCAGGCTGAAGATAAGATGCAGGTGGGGCGGCGTCACCCGCAGCACGGCGAACATGGACGCGCAGGAAACCGCGGCGCAAAGAACCAGCCGGGCCAATTCCCGCCAGACGGACCCCAGCCCGACGGCAATTCGCCTGGTGCCTGCCCTGAGGGTTGCGCCGGCGAGGAAGTATCGGGTGACGCTCCAGCAGACCGCCAACCCCACCAATTCCCATCGCCGCGCGACCAGAAGGATTGGAATGAAGATTGCCAGGTTTATGGCCGCGGACTTGAAAACCGAAGCGCCAATCCCCAGGGCGAGGCAGAGCATATAGCCGATCGTCAGCAACGCGCCGGCGGGAATGGCCCAGGCGGTGATGCGGAGCAAGGGAGCGGCGGCGACCCAATCAGGCCCAAGCACGATGGCCACGATCGCCCGGCTATTGACGGCAACCAGGACCGTGAGCAGCAGAGAAACCAGCATCAACGTCACCGTCAATCGCCCGAAATGGCGCTTGAGATTCTGTGGATTAGCAATGCTTCGGCAGAGCAGCGGATACGCGACGCGCTGAAATGCCGACATGATGTTCTGCGCGAAAAGCTGCTGGACCTGCACCGCTTTTGACCAGAGTCCAACGGCCCATTCACCGCCGAAGGAAGTGATGATCGCCCCGATGATGCTTCCCTCGACGGACCAAACGTACGATGCGCCCGACAAGGGAATGCCCAGCTTCATATATCGCTTGGCGACGGTCCAGGACCCGTGCGAAGGCCATTTCAGCGGGACCTTGAATTGCAGGACGATGTTGGCAGCGACTTGTCCGATGAGAAGCTGAAGGGCGATGGCGTAGACGCCCCAGCCCGCCACGGCAAAACCAATCCCCGCAATCGCCGTGGACACTGAAAGGACCACGTTCTGCCGGCTTTCGGCGCCGAATTTCAGGTTACGATTGAGGCTGGCAAGCTGAACGGCATAAGTCGATGTCAGCATATTGGTAACCGCGATAATGATCGCGACCTTCCACAAGCGCGGATCGGCGTAGTGATGCGTAATAAAGAGTCCCGCGACGACGGTGACCACGCCGTATAGCGCGTAGATTGCGCCTTCGAGCAAGATCGCCGTATCAAGCAGGACCCGATCCGAAAACCCCTGAATCTGCACGAGCGATTGGGGGATCGCGAAATCCCCCAGTGACATAAGGAAGCCCGTGTAGATGAAGATCAGATAATAAGCCCCGTTTTCCTTGGGTCCGATGAACCTTGCCATAACCACCGTGGCAAGGACGCGCATCACCTGAGCCAGCATGGAACTGGACACCAGGAGCATCTTGTCGGAGAAAATCCGCACGGTGGGAACCTAGAGCCTTTATGAGAAACCAATGACCCCGCGATGGGCCGGAAAAGGCCCGAATGCGAGGCGGAGGCCCGAAGCGTATCTCCAAAAACGATACGTTGAGGGCCGACAACGAAGCAGGCGGGGCCCCCGCCAAAACATCGGCGGGGACCCGGCCTTTTCCGGCCCACCCGAAGGGTAGGCTTCGCCTCCGAGGCGACACGCTTTTCGGCCGCCCTCGGCGTCGCTCCTCCTCAACGACCGATCGAATAAGGTCGCTTCGTCGTTGCTCCTTGATGGCGGCCGAAAATCGTGTCGTCGCGGGATCATTGGCTTCTCATAAAGGCTCTTAGACCTTCCGCAGGCTTTCCAGGTATCTACCATGCAGCGACCGCCCACGCCGCTGCAGGAACTCCACCAGAAGCTTCACCCGCGGATTCAAGCCGTTGAGCGTGTCGAATTCCGCCATCGCCCGCGCCAGGGGCCTGCGGCCGTAAAACAGGCGACGGCAAGCCTCCTCCAACAGCTCGATTTCCTCGATCGAAAAACCGGCGCGCTCCAGCCCCACCCGATTCAAGCCCCGAACCTGGTCGGCGCCATCCACCTTCACGTACGGCGGAACGTCGTGATGAATCCTGGCCGCACCCCCGATGTATGCATATTCCCCGATTGTTACGAAGTGATTGACTCCCGCCCCACCCATCATGTTCACGTGGCTGGCACACTGCACGTGCCCGGCGATCATGACGTTGTTCGCCAGCACGCATTCATTGGCAAACTGGGCATCGTGCCCGATATGGCTGTTGGCCATCAGCAGATTGTTGTCGCCCACCCGCGTACACCCGTCCGGCCCGGTGCCGATGTGGACCGTAACCCCTTCGCGGAAGACGTTCCCGTTGCCGATCTCCAGGTGCGTTGGTTCATCGTGGTATTTCAGGTCCTGCGGCGTGTCCCCAATCACCGAATTGGGATGGAAGATATTGTTCCGCCCGATCCGGGTCCGCCCCACGATCACCACGTGGCTCAGCAGCCGGCATCCCTCCGCCAGCACGACTTCGGGTCCCACCCGGCAAAACGGCCCGATTTCCACGTCCGACGCGATGCACGCCTTCGGATCAATGCAGCTATGCGGAGAAATGGTTGGCATGGAATTGACCAATGACCAATGACAAATGACCAATGACAATTTCTAAATTGGCTCCGCGTCCACGAGCATGAACTTAATGTCGGCCTCCGCCGCCAGTTTCTCGCCCACGAACGCCTTGCACCGCACGTGCCCGGTGCGGCTCTTGACGCGAACCGTCACCGCCTCCAGCAGCAATTGATCGCCGGGAACCACCGGCTGACGCATCTTCACCTTGTCCATGCTCAGAAGCACCGCCAACTTGCCGGTGTGCTCCAGCTTCTGGCTCAGGAGCAACCCGCCGAGCTGTCCCATCGCCTCGACGATCAGCACGCCGGGCATGATCGGCGTGCCGGGATAATGCCCCTGGAAGAAAATGTCGTTGAAGGTCACGTTCTTGATGCCGATGGCCTTCTGGTCGCCCACGATCTCCAGCACGCGATCGACCAGCAGCATCGGATACCGATGCGGCAAAATCCGCTGGATTTTCCGGATGTCCAAGGCCGCGTCGCGGTGAACCATTGACGCCCGGTCCAACGTTTCCTCCTGTTGCAACAGCCGCCGCACGAGCATGTGGTTTAATTCGTGCCCGCTCTTGTGAGCCACCAGCCGCCCGTACACCGGACGGCCCACCAAATACAAATCCCCGATCAAATCCAAAACCTTGTGCCGGGCACACTCATCGGCAAAGCGATATTCATTGTCGATCGGTCCGTCGGGCGAGATGACCAGCAAATCGCGCGGAGTCAAATGAACGCCCATCCCCCGCGCCTGCAATTCCTGGGCTTCATGTTCGAAGACCCACGTCCGCGCCGGCGCGATCTGGGTCGCGAAGTCGGTCGAATCGCTCCCCTTCAACGTGCATCGGTAAATCTGCCGGCCCAGCGGGGCGCCGGCCTCGAATTCATACAGAATCTCCAGGTGATCGCTGGGACCGGGTAATGCCGCCAGGGCCGCATCACCGTTGGAAACCTGCTCCGGCCTGCGGATCACCAGCGGGTTCAACGCCGCGCTCTGCTCGACGATCCCCGCCTCTTCGAGCAATTCGACGAACGGCCGGCTGGAACCGTCGCCCGCCGGCAATTCTCCCGCGCGCCCGCCTATCACCCGGACGATCGCGTTGTCCACTCCCATCCCACTCATCGCGGCCAGGCAATGCTCCACCGTCTCCACCAGCAGCGTGCCGTTCCTCAGGCAGGTCCGCCGCGGACGCTTCAGCACGTTTTGAATCATCGCCCGGATCGCCGCCGTTCGTCCATCCTGCTCGCGGATGAAGGTGATCCCCGACCCCGGCTCGGCCGGCGAAAACGTCACCGTCGCCGGCTCACCGGAGAACAGCCCCCGGCCGGAAAGACTCACCTCCCGACCAATCGTCTTTTGACGTTCCTGCTC
>JBEKXM010000216.1:0-7480 GCA_049512115.1 Tepidisphaeraceae bacterium
GGAAAGGGCTTCGCCCTCCGCCGCGGAAAGGGCTTCGCCCTCCGCCGCGGAAAGGGCTTCGCCCTCCGCGGCTTCCAAGAGCGTTCGCATTCTGCTGACCCCGCAAGGACGCTTGTTCGATCAGTCGGTGGCCGAGGAATTGGCCGCGAAGGATCGATTGCTGCTCATTGCGGGCCATTACGAAGGTTTCGACGACCGGATCGCGCGGGGTTTGCAGCCGATGGAATTGAGCATCGGCGATTACGTATTGAGCGGGGGAGAATTAGCGGCGATGGTGGTGGTGGACGCGGTGGTGCGGCTTTTGCCGGGCGCGCTGGGGGCGGAGGAAGGCGCGGCCGATGAATCGTTCGCCGATGGATTGCTGGAGTATCCGCAGTACACCCGGCCGCGGGAATTCCGGGGAATGACGGTGCCGGAGGTCTTGCTCGGCGGCAACCATGCCGAGATCGCCAAGTGGAGGCTGGAACAGAGAAAGCAAAGGACCAAGGAGCGCCGGCCGGATTTGTGGCAGGCCTATTTGCGGAAGATATCCGGCGGCGTAGCCGATAAATCGGACGGCGTAGCCGATAAGTGATGAATCGAAGAGCGTAGTATAATTGCGTATCCCGCCGAAAGACGGTGGATCGGAGCAGGTCATGACAAACAAACTCGTACAATTGGTTGAGCAGCCGCATTTGAAGAAGGACGTCCCGCAGTTTGCGGTGGGGGACACGGTGGACGTGGCGACTCGAATCATCGAAGGGGAAAAGGAGCGCATCCAGGTCTTCAGCGGGGTGGTCATCATGAAGAAGGGCGCCGGGATCAACGAGACGTTCACGGTAAGACGAATCGTGAACAACGAAGGCGTGGAGCGGATTTTCCCGCTGCATTCGCCGTTCCTCTCGCGCGTGACGGTGAAGCGGAGCGGCCAGGCGAGGCGCGCCAAGCTCTTCTACCTGCGCGATCGCGTGGGCAAGGCGACCCGGCTTACCGAGAAGCGCAAAGAGAAGAAGGACGAGGGTCCGGAGACCACGGAGAAGCCGGAATTGGCCGCGTCGGGGGCGTGAGTCAGGAAGTTGCGAGTTACGAGTTGCGAGTTGCGGGCAAAGACAGAGAAGTTATCAACTTGTAACTTGTCACTTGTAACTGGCAAGTTGTAACTCTGCCCTTCCCGAGGGCATAATCCCCCATGATGTTTGAATGGTTGACCAGTTGGTTCAAGCCCGCGTCGCCGCGCGATGCGCTGGGCCAGCGCGGGGAGAACGTGGCGGCGCGGTTTCTTCGCAATCAGGGGTACAAAATCATCGAGCGGAATTTCAGGTGCGAAGTGGGTGAGGTGGACATCATTGCGCGCGACGGAAGAACGCTGGTCTTCGTGGAGGTCAAAACCCGGGCGTACGATGATCCCACGCCGGAGGATCAGATCAATCAGCCCAAGCGGCACCAGTTGACGAAGGCGGCGACGTTTTACCTGTCGCGCTACGGCACTCCGCAGCCGCCGGCCAGGTTCGACGTGGTCGCCATCGTCTGGCCGAGCGGGCGCGATCCGCAGATTCGGCACACAACCGACGCGTTCGAGGCGACGTTTTAGAAGGGTCATTGGTCATTGGTCATTGGTCACATGCTAACAACAAAGGACAAAGGACAAATGACCAATGACCAATGACAAATGACCCATGATTGACACGCATTGCCATCTGACCGATCCAAGGCTCGTCGAGCAACTCGATGCGGTTTTGGCGAGGGCTGCGGCGGCGGGCGTCGGGAATATCGTCACCATCGGGACGCATCCGGCGGATTGGGATGCGGTGCTGGCGGTAACGAGACGGCGCCGAAACGTCCGCTGCGCGGTGGGCGCGCATCCCAACTATTGCCATGAAATTCAGTTTGAGCAGCTTGCGCGGCTGCGGGATTTCTGCCCCGACCCGGCTGTCGTCGCGCTGGGGGAGATGGGATTGGACTATCATTACGATTCGTCGCCCCGGCGAAAACAGGCGGAGTATTTTGAGGCGCAGTTGGACCTGGCGCGGGAAGCTGGCTTGCCGGTGGTGATCCACTGCCGGGAAGCGGTCCAGGATTGCCTGGCGATGCTTCAACGGTTTTCGGGGGTGAGGGCGGTGTTCCATTGTTTTACCGGAACGGCGGATGAAGCGCGGCGGATTTGGGACGCTGGACATTTGACCGGATTCACCGGGGTCGTGACGTTTGGCAACGGGCAGGCGCTGCGCGAAATCGCCGCCAATGCGCCGCAGGACCGAATCCTCGTCGAGACCGATGCCCCGTATCTCACGCCCGAGCCGATGCGCAAACAGAAGGTCAATGAGCCGGCGATGGTGGTTCATACGGCTGCGGCTGTGGCGGCGGCGCGGGGGATCAGCGTGGAAGAGCTGGATCAGATCACGACCGCCAATGCGCTGGGGTTTTATCGGTGGGGTTAATGGTGCGGGATGACCCGGCCGGAGGCCAGGGCTAATGGAAGCGGCGTTAGCCTTGCATGCTGATGCTGGCTTCCATGCGGCCGTCGGGGGCGGGGATGTCGAGCTTGGCGGCGGCGGCGGCGGCCTTCTGCTTGCCCAGGCTCTCCATCAGCATCGCCCACGTCTGGCGCTGGAATTTCAGCACGTTGAGCGCTTCGTCCAACGATTCGATATGGTGATTCAGATTCGCATCGACCAGGCGGCGATAGGCGAAGGTGTAAAGACCCTTGAGCCGCGCGCAAAGCTCGGGCAAGACCTCGGGCTTCAGGGCGCAGATGAGTTGATTAACGATGGCCTGGGCTTTGGTCAGCGCCTGGTAGCTTTGCTCGAAGTTCCTTTTTTCAAGCGCGATCCGGGCCTGTTCGCAAAAGCGGATCGCGCCGTCGAACAACATCATCTGCAACTGCTCGGCCGTTGCGGTCAACACCTTAGTTCGCAGGTATTTTTGCGCGGCTTGTGGATTCATAGGACTTTGCCAAACTCCAACTAACCGGTGGAGGACGAGCTGCTCGCCGATGATCCGATCGAGGTTCCGCCGGTGCCTGTGGTCGAGAGCTTGATGTTACTCAACGCGGTCAACAGAGAGCCCTGGGTTTGGAGCGTCGCCAGCGTGTTTTCCATGTTGTTGAACTCGTTCTCCAATTGCGTTTTCTTCTCGGCAAGAATAGCGTTCAGGCTGTTAATCTGGTCGTTGTATTGCTTAATTTCCGTGGTCAGGGTGTTGTTTTCAAGCGTCAACGTTCCGTTGACTGGATCGGTGAGGGAGGTCATGGCGTTGTTGATGACATTACCCAGGCCGACCGTCGCGGTGCTGAAAAGGTCCTGAACGGCATTGGGGTCGTTGGCGAAGGCGGTCTGGAACGTGCTGGGGTCGAAGTTCAGGGTCGCGCCGCTGTTGACGTTGCCGTTGGTGTTGACCGTTATGCCGATTTGGGCGAGGTCTTTGTATTGGCCGGTGCCCTTTACCACGGTGCTGATCATGTTGTAGATGGATACCTGGACCTGTTGGGTTGTGCCGTCGCCGAGCAGGATGCCGCCGGTGTTGTTCGTGGTGTCGTAATGAGTGTCGGTCGTGATGGTGCCGACCAGGGAGTTGAAATCGGTGACGAAGTTCTGAAGTTGGGCGGAGACGTTGGTGGGATCGGGGGTGACGCTGAGGCTCACGGGGCTGCTGCTGGCGCTGACGAGGCTGACGGTGACCCCCTTGATGACATTGGAAAGTTGATTGGTGTTCGAGGTGATGAGCAGGGGTTGGGAGCCGCCGGATCCGCCATAGAAAACCGCGGCATCCTGGGCATTGACGAGGTTGCGAATGCCCAGGTTGGTAGTTCCACCGTCGATGACGACGCGGCCGGCCTCACCGGAATTGACGGCCGTGAGCGAGAGCCGATAGGGCGCACTGCTGGACCCGTCGTTGATGATATTGGCGACAACGCCGAAGCCGAGTTTGTTGATCTTGGATTGCAGGGACGCCAGGGTATCGGTGCTGGTGACGGTGATGGTTTTTTGTTGCGCGCCGTCGAGGGTGGTTCCGGTGGCGGCGCCGGCGATGTTGAGGTCGGCGGCGGTAGTGCCGCCGTTGACATCGGTGACGGTCAACTTACCGGTGCCGCCGGCGGTGTCGGTCAGTAGGATTCCATTGCCCGTGGAATTGATCGAAGCGGTGACGCCGAGTTTCTTGGCGTTGATCGAACCGATCACGTCTCCGATGGTGTTGTAGGTTCCGTGCGTAAGATCGACGGTGGCGACCGCGCCGGTGGAATTCTGGATCTGGAACTGGCCGAGGCTCACGCCGGCGCCGCCGTTGTAATTGCTGAGCAGCGTGTTGAGAGAGACGTATTGCCGCTGAAGATTTGCGCCTTCGACGGCTTGGACGCTGGAATTGAAGGTTCCGGCGATTCCCAGGGCGCTGGCGGTGGTGGTGGAACCGACGTCGCCGATGACGAGGTTTCCGCTGCCGCCGCTGGTATCGGTGATTTGCAGGCCGGTTCCGGATGAGTTCAGGGCGGCGGAGACGTCGATGCCCAGGGTGTTGGTATTGATGCCGTTGATGATGTCGCTGAGGGAGGTGGCGCCGGACAGGTTGATGTCGCCGGAGTGTCCGCCGCGGTCGGTGATGGAAATGGTTCCAAGAGGCAACCCCGATCCGCCGTTGAGGGATCGCACGAGAACGGAATCCAGCCCGGCGATGAGGGGCGCGCCCTGGATGGTATTACCGGAGGCGGCGGCGGTGAGGCCGAGATCGGAGGCGGCTTGGGAGCCGTTCTGGGGCGCGAGGGTGAACGTGCCGCTTCCACCGCTGGTGTCGGTGAGGGTGAGGCCGTTGCCGGTGGAATTGATCGATGCCTTGAGCTTCGATCCGCCGGGGGTGTTGATGTCGTTGAGCAAGTCGCCGACGGTGGTTGCGCCGTTGAGCGACACGTTGATCGTGCTGCCGTCGCTGACGGTGACGGCGAAGTCGCTCTGCCCGGCGGTGGTGGTGGCGATGCCGTTGCCGTCGTTGAGCTGGGAAAGCGAGGTGGCGGTGGAGATGTAATTGATGACGGACCCGGTGAGGGTGTTGCCGGAAGCAGCGCCGGCGATGCCGAGGTTTTTCGCCGTCGTGCCGCCGTTGAGGTCCTGAATCGCGAGGGTGCCGGTTCCTCCGGTTTGATCGGTGATTTGCAGGCCCTGATCGGTGACGGCGGCGTGGACGCTGATGCCGGTGGCGTTGTTGATCTGACTGACCACGTCGTCGAGGTTGATATCGTTCGAGGTATTGATAACGGTGGAGTTGCCGCCGCGGTCGGTGATCCGGAATTGGCCCTGGGCGACGCCCGAACCGCCGTTGAGTTGGGAGAGCGGGGTTTGGGAATAGGCCTCGCCACCGCCGGCTTCGAGCGTGAGGGTGCCGGCGCCGACGGGAGCGGAACTGGTGTTGGCAAAACCGTTGCTGATGCTCTGCTGGGTGGAGACAAGCTGGGCGACCTGAAACTGATAGCTGCCGACGGCCGCTCCGATGCCGGCCGTGGCCGTCAGGACATTGGGATTGCTGCTGTTGGTCGTGGCCTCCTGAAAAGTCTGCGGCAAGGCAAGGTTCTGCCCGATCTGCTGCATGGCGGTCAATTGCATTTCGAGCGATGAATACGCCTGCTGCTGATTCTTCGCGGAGGTGATCTGCGTTTGCAGAAGAGTGACGGGCTGTGAATCAATGGAGATCAGCCCATTAACAATGGCGCCGGTGTTGATCCCGCTGATGATGCCAATGTTGGAAGTGATCTGCGCCATGGAAGTGAGCTATCTAACTAATCGTCCAAAACGCTTCCGCGATATAAAACCGACCAATCCCGATTGCCGGGATCGGCAATGGCGGCATCGGTCTGGGCCTGGACATCGCCGGCCACCCGATCGAGGGCGGGCACGTCGTTCAGGAGCTGTCCAATAGCCCAGCGATCCAGAAACAGTAAGCAAGCCCGGCGAACCTGGCGAAGCCTTCGCGCGGTATCCACCCATTGCGGGTCCCGATTTTTGGGGCGATCCATAAGCTATTTATCGGAACCAGCGGGTTGGAAACATGAACGGCCGTCGATGGCTTTCCCTTGGGATGGGCGGCCTTTGCGGCTCGGAATAGTGATTGAACCGCCGAGGACGCGGAGAACGCGGAGAAAATTCGTTTTTGCCACAGATGGAAGGCAGATGGACTCAGATGAGGCAAGGACATTGCGAAACAGCAGAATCTTGCGGCGTGGAAAACTGGTTCGTACGATGTTATCCTCAGAATAGGCGTTGGGAGAAATCGAGGCGGAGGCGGATGGCGATGTGGTTGGATTACATGCCGCGCAAGCTTCGCCGTCCGGACCGCGAAGGCCGTTCGCGCACCACGCTCCTGGTCCTGGCCCCATCGCTGGTTGCTTCCCTCTTTTTGGGAGCGGCGCTTCGTTTGGATCCCACGATTTTGATTGCACCTTTCATGCCCGGCAACCGGGGGAGCCGTTTCTGGATTTCCTTTTGGCAGATGATTTGGATCCATGCACGAAACTTGGGGGACTCCTTGCTCCTGCTGGGCGCATTGGCCTTCATCCCGACGCTTGTTGCGTTGCTCGACTTCCTTTTGCACCGGAACCGGGGGATTTTTGCGGGGGCGATTGCCGTCCTTATGGTCCTTGTGGCTATTCCGATAACTCTGCTTGGAATTGTTTTTCTCATTCTGGATTTGACGGGGTTCGTTCGGTGAGGCAACAGGCCGGGAAATCGGGGTGATAAGAAGCAATCTTATTTCCGAGATTGAAGGGCGCGTAACGTGGACCGCATTAGAAGATGTACATGCAGCAACCGAGGCGGTAGCCTCTGGGAATGCGATCTGACGGACGAAAAGCCAATCAGCTTCGGGAGATTTCGATCAAGCGAGGGTTTACGCAGACGCCGGCGGGGTCGGTGCTTTGGGAGCAGGGGAATACCATCGTCCTTTGCACGGTTTCGGTGGCGGTGGATTTGCCGCCGTGGTTCGATGAGCGGCGGAAGGGGGGATGGGTGACGGCGGAATATGTGATGTTGCCGGGAGCTACGCCGCAGAGGAAGCCGTGGCCGACGATCGGGCATACGGATTCGCGGGGGACGGAGATTCAACGATTGATCGGGCGGTCATTGCGAGCGGCGGTCGATTTGAGCAAGATCGGGCCGCATACGCTGGCGGTGGATTGCCAGGTGCTTCAGGCGGATGGGGGGACGCGAACGGCGTGCATATCGGCGGCGTACGTGGCGCTGCGGGATGCGGTGGGGAAATTACCGGATGTGATGCCGATGCCGAAGATGATTTCCAAGAGCATGGTCGATCCGAGCGGGGTGACGTGGCCGAGATATGATGCGTCGCTGTATGGGCCGAAGGCGGCGCTGGTGGATCAACTTGCGGCGGTGAGCGTGGGGCTGGTGGATGGGGAGGTTTTGCTCGATCTGGATTATGAGGATGACTCGCGGGCACAGGTGGATATGAATGTGGCGTACACGGCGAGCGGGAAATTCGTGGAGATTCAGGCGAGCGCGGAAAA
>JBEKXM010000217.1:0-7477 GCA_049512115.1 Tepidisphaeraceae bacterium
CGATCCACTGACCAGCGAACCGGCGGTCAATGCGCCGCCGTGCTTGGAGAAGGGATTTGTCGCTTTCGGCTGCCTGAACAATTTTTGCAAGGTAAACGACGGCGTGCTGGCGCTGTGGGCGGGGGTCCTCAAGGCGGTCTCCAATTCGCGACTGTTGCTGCTGGTGCCGGAGGGAAATTCGCGTCAGAGCGTGCTGGATCGGCTGGGCCGGGAAGGCATCGGCCCCGAGAGGGTGGAGTTTGCGGCAGGACAGTCTCGCCTGGCATATTTACAGACGTATCACCGCATTGACATCGGGCTGGATACCAGTCCCTACAACGGGCACACGACGAGCCTGGACTCATTTTGGATGGGAGTTCCCGTGATCACGCTGGCGGGACAGACGGTGGTTGGACGAGCGGGGCTGTCGCAATTGACCAATTTGGGTCTGACGGAATTGATAGCACGGACGCCGGAACAATACGTGCGGATCGCCGCAGAACTGGCGGGGGATTTGGGGAGGTTGACGGAATTGCGAGGGACATTGCGAGCGCGGATGGAGGAGTCGGCGCTGATGGATGCGCCGCGCTTTGCGCGCAATGTGGAAGCGGCGTACCGACAGATGTGGCGGAATTGGTGCGAGGGATCCAGATGACCGTTCAGGAACAATTCGAATCGGGTGTGTCGCATCATCAGGCCGGGCGTTTGGCGGAGGCGGAGGCGATGTATCGTCAAGTCCTCGTGCGGGTTCCATCCCATGCGGAGGCGCTTCATTTGCTCGGCGCGCTGGCGAGCCAGACGAACCGATCCGCCATGGCCATCGAACTGATTTCGCGGGCGATCGAAATCAAACCCTCACTGATTGAAGCGTACAGGAATCTGGCGGTCGTGCTGAGCGAGAATGACAGGCCCGACGAGGCGATCGCCCTGCTGCGTCGGGCGATTGAAATCCAACCGGGACATGCGTACGCGCACAGCAGCCTGGCCGCCGCGCTGGCGGAAACCGGCGAGCTTGACCAGGCGATCGCGGCATTCCGCCGCGCCGTGGAGTTGAGGCCTGGCGACGCCAATCTCCACAGCAATCTTGCGTACATCGTTCAATTTCACCCCGGCTATGACGCCGGCGCGATTTTGGAGGAATGCCGCGGGTGGTCCAGGCAACACGAGCGTTCGGTTTTTTCCGCGCGGGTGGAATCTTTTTCGAACGATCACTCGCCGGACCGGAGGCTGCGGATCGGGTACGTCTCCAGCGATTTTTCCGGGCACATCGTGGGGCGCAACGTTCTGCCGTTGCTGCAAAACCACGATCGTGGGAAGTTTGAGATTTTCTGTTATCACAACTCCTGGCTGGCGGACGACATCACCCGGAAATTTTGCGCGGCCGCCAATCATTGGCGGCCGATCAATAACATCGACGATTCCAAAACGATCGAAATGATCCGCCAGGACGGCATCGATATTCTGGTCGATCTGTCGCTGCACCTGGGCTACAATCGACTTCCCGTATTTGCGCGCAAGCCCGCGCCCGTGCAGGCGACATTCGCGGGCTATCCCGGTACGACCGGCCTGGACGCGATCGACTATCGCCTGACCGATCCATTCCTCGATCCACCCGGTCAGGGTGATTCGTGCTATTGCGAGAAATCCATGCGGCTTGCCCATAGTTTCTGGTGCTACGACCCCGTGGTGATGCACCCAGCCGACAAATTGCCGGTCGCCCCGCTGCCGGCGCAGGCGGGAGGAGGAGTGACCTTCGGATGCCTGAATAATTTCCGGAAGGTGAACGATCGCGTCCTGGAGTTGTGGTCGATGGTGCTGAGGGCGGTCCCGGAATCACGGCTGATTCTGCTGGCCCCGCCGGGAAATTCGCGCCGCCGGGTCGTCGACCGGCTGGGCTTGCGGCGAGTGGAATTTGTGGGTCGGCAGGATCGGACCGGCTATTTGAAAACCTGCGATCGCATCGACATTGGATTGGACACGATTCCTTACAACGGCCACGCGACGAGCCTGGATTGCCTGTGGATGGGCGTGCCGGTGGTGACGTTGATCGGCCGGACCGTCGTAGGACGAGCCGGGCTGTCACAATTGAAGAACCTGGGCCTTGGGGAACTGATTGCCCGGACGCCGGAACAATACGTGCGGATCGCCGCCGAACTGGCCGGGGATTTGACGCGGTTGGCGGAATTGCGAGGGACATTGCGAGCGCGGATGGCGGCGTCGCCGCTGATGGACGCGCCGCGTTTTGCCCGCAACGTGGAAGCGGCGTACCGGCAAATGTGGCGGAATTGGTGCGAGCAGGGCGAAAATTCGAGACCACTAGTAACCAATGACAAATGACCAGTGACCAATGACAAATCGGGCGATCGCGCATATAAATTCGGGCGTGTCGCCTGAGGCGCTGGAAAAACTTCTGCGGGATTTGCCGCGGAATGGAGGGCTGGTCAAGGACCGGGGATATCGGCAGGTCTGGCGATTCGAGTTCGAGGGGCGGGGGTATTACCTGAAATTTTATCCGCGGCGGGGAATGGCGTTGAAGCGGGCATTGCGGGGCAGCCCGGCGGTGCGGGAATTTGTCCGGCTCCAGGCGCTGCAACGCGCGGGCGTGCCGGCGCCGCGGGCGGTGGCGCAGCTTTCGGGATTCCGATTGAATGAACAGATCGGGGACGCGGTGATCCTGGAAGCGATCGAGCCGGCGATGGCGCTGGACCAGCACGTCACCGAACTGGGGCTGAGGGGCGAGGAGATCCCGGATCGGCGAAGGCTGGCTAAAAAGGTGATCGAGCTGGTGCACCGGCTTGGCAAAGCGCGGCTGGGACACGACGATCTGCACCTGGGCAACATGCTGCTGCACGATGGCGAGGTTTATCTTCTGGATGGTTACGCGATCCGGTTCGGCGGGCTGAGGATGAGCGACGTGATGAAGCTGGCGCACAGCGTGCGGGGCATGGCGACACGAACGGAATTGCAGCGGGGATGGAACGAGCTGGGACCGGGGGGAAGAATGCCCGTGGGAAATGCGGTGAGCCAGCGGCAATGGCGGAAATTCATGGAGCGGTCGCGGCGGGAAAACGACTATTTCGGTTTGCTGAAATCCGGGGCCTGGCGTGGGGTTTTCTTCAAGCAGTACAAATACGCGCGGCGCTGGTCGGCGGCGAGCGGAATGCAAATTTCGGCCCGGGATTGGGAACGTGCCTGGCCGAAATTGTTGCGCCAGATCGAAGCGGATGAGTTGGCGGTGATCAAGCGTGGGGCGAGCGGGGACGTGCTGGCTGGGGAGGTGGAATTGGGGGGCCGGAGGGTTGGCGTCGTGGTGAAGCGGCCGTTCAAACGGTATTGGTATCGCTACGTGAACGAGATTGGGCGGGGAAGCCGGGCGTGGCGGGCGTGGCACAAGGCGTGGGCGCTGGTGGTGCGGGACATTCCCACGGCGTGGCCGCTGGCGGTCATGCAAAAGCGAGCGCTGGGATACATCACCGATAGCGTGATCGTTTTGGAGCGTGTGGAGGGTTCGGTGCTGGCGCACGCGGATTTGGATGCGATGCGGGCGAAGGAGCGGGAGATGCTGCTGCGGCGCACCGGGCGCATCCTGCGGCAGATCGACGAGCTTGGTCTTTCACATTTCGACGCCAAGGCGACGAACTGGATCGTGCAGGAAGATGCGAAACTGGGCGCCAGGCCGGTGCTGGTGGACGTGGATGGCATCCGCTTTCGGCGCTGGCGGGCGCTGGGGATTGAACGGTTGTTGCGGGCGATGCGGGACCATCCGCAATACACGGCGGCGGATTCACTGGCGCTTTGCCAGGGCTATGCCCCGTTTTCACGGATATCGGGGGAGGGGAAAGGATGAGCGGAGTTTCGGCCGGAAGCTCGGGGGCATGCCCGCGGCGGGTGCTGATCATCAAGCCCAGCGCGATCGGGGACGTGGTTCACGCGTTGCCGATCCTGCCGCGGCTGCGAAAGCTGTGGCCGGATGCGAAGCTAAGTTGGATGGTGACGCCGGGGTGCGCGGCGCTGGTGGAGCGGCATCCGCTGGTGGATGAGGTGATTCTGTTCGAGCGGAAGCGATTGGGGAGAGGGTGGCACAGCCCGGCGGCGTTGTGGGAGTTGGGGGCATTCCTTCGGAGGCTTCGCCGGCGGGGATTTGATTTGGTGATCGATCTTCAGGGCCTGTTCCGCAGCGCGTGGGTGGCGATGGTCAGCGGAGCGCCGCGCAGGATCGGATTTTCCAACGCTCGGGAGTTTGCCCCGCTGTGTTACAGCGAGCTGGTGGATTGCTCGTGGGAAAAGGAACATGCGGTGGAGCGATATTTGAAAATTGCGTCGGCGCTGGGGTGCGCGGATGGTCCGGTTGAATTTCAATTTGCGGTGGATGATGAAGACCGGCGTTATATCGAGGACGTGATCCCGGCGGGGACGTCTTACGCGGTGCTGATGCCGGGGACGAATTGGCAAACCAAGCGCTGGCCGGTGGAAAAGTTTGCGGGGATGGTCAGGCCGCTGAAGGAGCGATTTGGGATGGAGACGGTAGTGGTCGGCGGGGCGATGGATGCGGGGCTGACGGGTCGAATCCCGGCAAAGTACGATCTGACGGCCAAGACCAACCTGCGGCAAATTGTCGCATTATTGGAAAGGGCACGGCTGGTGATCGGAAATGACACTGGGCCGGTACATATAGCCGCGGCGATGGGAATTCCGCTGGTGGCGGCGTATGGCCCGACCGATCCGGCCCGGACGGGGCCGTTTGGGCGGGAGGATAGCGTGGTACGGCTGGATTTGCCGTGCAGTCCGTGCTATTCCCGGACGTGTTGCCATCGGAGCTGCATGGAATGGCTGGAAATTGACCGAATTCTGGAGACGGCGGCAGAACAAATCGGCAAACGGCGCCGCGTCTGAGGGGTGCAAAAGATTGCTAACATTAAGATTTCGTTAGTTGACGCCAAATGTTTGTTCGATCCGAGTTGGAGGGATACACTGGGTCGCAAAGATCCAAGGAAGGCCAGATCTATGCCAGCGCAACTTCGGGCCGCATTCCGGGCAGTGGTGCTGCCATCGGCCGATGCTTATCCTCAGGATACGCCGACACGGCGACTGCTTGGACAACTCGGCCATGACGTGGCGCGCGCAGAGTCGCCGGACCATGCGCTGGAGCTGATCACTTCGGAACACACCGATTTGCTGGTGGTGGACATCAGCAACAGCGCCAACCGGGAACTGTTCGATGCGCTGAGCGAGATGCCGGCGTCGAAGCGGCCGAATCAGGTCGCGGTTTTCAGCGATTCGATTGACGCGCAGCTTCGTGAATGGCGTCGGAAAGTCGCGCCCTGTCACGTCCATGTCTTCCTGAAGCCGCTGCACATGCACGGACTTCTCAACGTGCTGCGGCAAATGGAACGCCGGCAAGCCGGGGCGGATGCGTAGTCTTTGGGGGCAATGAGATCAGGATAGTCCATCCCATCGCTCGAGGTGTTCCTCGGGAGGGATGACGGCGTCGGCTCGGCGGCGGAGCGGAATGGGCATCGGCCTGCGCGGCGGGGGCTGCGGAAGATCAAACAGACTGCCGGGCATGAGCGAGGTCTGGGTATCAAATCTTCGCCGGGGCGAGACGGCGAAACACGTTGAATCGAACAGGTCTTGGGGACTGGCGATGACACAACTCATGGCCTGGCTCCTTCCGCAGCGATCGCGTCCGTGTCCATTTTCCACGGGTCGGATCGGCCGGGCGGGGTTGCTACCATTAGTTGTGCGGGAAGGTTTTTCGCGAGTCTGATAATGTGCGGGGCGGCAATTCCGATAAGTCGGATCGGGGGAGGATTCGATGTGATCGACGCCTGGGGGATGGGGTATTTGAATGCAGAAATCCGGACACCGGCGTACGCATGGCGTCTAAACCGCTCGTATTCAGTCGGCAACAGCGCCCAAATAGATCAAAGTTGCTTAGAATATTATTCGTCGTTGGACGTTTCATCAGGTGGAGGCTCATCAGGGAGACACTGTTCCATGCGATACCCATACACTTTGGTACTTGCCGCGGCGCTTTCGCTGTTCATCTGGAATCGCTTTCTCCAGGCGCAAACAGACACGCTAAGCGGCGGGGTTAAACTAGAACTGGAGGTCGATGCGCTTGCTGCGATACATGATCTGAACCTGATGCCAGAACAACTGTCGGCCCTAAAGGACCTGGCCTCGAACACGGCCGGCACCCTCTCTGACACGCCAGCGCCGGTCACGGCCGATTACGAGGCCGCGATGAAGGATATGCGCGACGCACTGCTCAGCAAAGACCAAGACAGAATCGACATTGCCGAAGACAAGATGGGCGACGTCGCAGACAAACAAGACCCCGATTCCGAGCCGGATGTAGAGCAATCCGGGTCCGCCAAGACCAAGGCGGTTACGTTTCTCAAGTCGCTTTCGGTCAAGCAGGTTGGCGACTATATCAGCCAAAATTCCGATGATATTGATGATCCGGCCCAAGTGCTTCTCGACGCCGTGCATCAGAGCCGTGATCTTTCCGACGATGATTTCGAATCTCTGCAAGATGACACGGCCGAAGAGCTGGGCATCTTCAGCGGGGGCTTAAATCCCGGCAGGCCGCCGAAGATTGTCTCGAAGGTAGATCAACTGCTGACGCGGATCCATCATCTCTCGGCGAAGGAATACAAGAATCAGCAATCGGCGCTGGAGGATGAGGCGCGCAAACTGGTTGAGGGAATGGATCCAATCTCCTGCCTGCGGCACTGGATGGAGAACGAAATGGCCGACCTCCTGTCCAACCCACAGTTGAGTCAAGCGATCGACGAATGGAGCGCCGCCGGCAAGAAATAATTCAGCCATCGCAATCATGCATAATTTCTTAGGTGGAGAATTTCAAAGCGAACGGGGTCAAGTATGGGCCGTAAGATCATAATTTTAATCTTGATTGCACTTTTTGCCGGGTTTATTCCGTACACGGCCGGGGCGCGCAACCCGAACCGATCGGGCAATGGCGCTACCGCCAACGCGGCCACGAGCCGACCCGCCCACAAGCATCACCGGCGGCACCACCGCCGCCATCGCGGGCGCTGGCACCGTCACCATCACCGGCGCCACCATCACCACTGGCGTCATCGCCATCACCGGCACCACCACCGGCGTCATGGGAAGTCGACCACCAAGCCAAGCTAGGCAAGGAAACTAACGGGTCCACGACCACAGACCTTGGTCCAACGCCATAGGCTTTTATTTCGGCATAGAAGCGCAGAAATAGTTCAACCGGTTTCCAGTCACCCGGATTTGACGGGATGGACGCTCATTTCGGCGATGTGGGGCCATCATCTCCTTGCCGCATCGTCACTTGCGAGGGCTCTTTCGCTTCGATGTGTCTTAGGGAAAAACAGCGGAAGATCTGAGCTTACCAAGACCAAGCGAAGGGATTTGAACTTGGGAATGTCGCGCACTTTCCCAGACTTCGACTTTTCGCCCATTCCTTGGTGGAATTGTTCGCATCGGAAAAGAATCA
>JBEKXM010000218.1:0-7355 GCA_049512115.1 Tepidisphaeraceae bacterium
ACCCCCACCCCAACCCTCCCCCTGAGTACATGGGGAGGGGGAAATTCTTTGCGGAGCGGGCGAAACAAAAAAAGAGGCGAGAGGCTTGGGCTTGCGCCCTGGGCCTGCTCGCCTCCGCCGGGAAATTATGGAGCTAATCGGTGTCTCCGCGGCGCGACATTTTATTTCATACGCAGGTGCATGTTTCCGGCGCGGCTTGAACGGGATCGAGCGTGCCGGCGATCTCCTCGTCGGTTAAATAGCAGCCGGGGTCGGCGGCCCAGGGGTCGCCGGTGAGGACTTCGGCGCGGGCGCGCAGGGCGCCGCCGCAAACTTCTTTGAATTTGCAGGTGGCACAACGGCCTTTGAGCAGGGGGAGGCGGTCTTTCAGGCCGGCCATGATGGGGTCGGTGGTGTCCTGCCAGATTTCGGAGAATTTTCGGGTCTTGACGTTGCCGAAGGTTCGGAACATGGAGAACTGGTCGGCGTGGACGTTGCCGAGGAAGTCGATGTTGGCGATTCCGACGCCGCTGGAATATCGGCCGCCGCCGTTCCAGCGGATCATGTCAAGCACCTGCTCGGCGCGGGGATGATTTTCGCGGAGCATGCGGAGGTAGAGATACGGGCCGTCGCAATGGTTGTCGACGGTGAGGATTTCGATGCGTTTGCCGCGAGAGACCAGGTCGGCGGTGCGGTCGAAGATGGTGTCGACGGCCTGGCGGGATTCGGCGGGGGTGAGAGCGAGCAGGCTCTTGCCGCGGCCGGAGGGGCACAGGTGATAGAAGCAGGCGCGGTCGATGTCTTCATCTTCCAGGAACTGGAAGATTCGGCCGAGGTCCTGGGCGGTATGTCGGGTGAGGGTCAGGCGAAGTCCGACCTTCTGCCCGACGTCGACGCAGTGGCGGAAGCCGCGCATGGTGCGCTCGAAGGCGCCGTAGCATCCGCGGAATTGATCGTGGACGGCGGGGCTGGCGCTATCCAGGCTGATGCCGATGTAGGCAAATTCGAGTGCTTTGAATCGGCGCGCTTTTTCGGCGTCGATGAGGGTGCCGTTGGTGCTGAGCACGACGTGCAGATTGAGAGAGCGGGCATATTCGGCCAGCTCGAATACATCGGGACGAACCAGCGGTTCGCCGCCGGAAAACAGGACGGCCGGGACCTTGAAGGCGGCCAGATCGTCCAGGACGGTTTTGCATTGAGCGGTGGTAAGTTCGTCGGGATATTTCTCGGCGGCGGAATCGGTGTAACAGTGAATGCACTTGAGGTTGCAGGTTCGCGTCAGGTTCCAGACGACGATGGGGCGGCGTTTGGCGGCGCTGGGGGCGACGGCCATTCGCTGGTGCGGCGGCGGGTCGATCTGGGTGATCGCCCGACCGTATCGGTGCGGCGTGCTGGGGGCTTCGAGGCCACCATATAAAACACTTACGTCGATCATTGCAGTCTCCCGGCTAAGAACGACTGTTCAGTAAGCATATAGACAACCCGCGTACCACGCATGCGGGGGCGAATATTTCCTTTTTTCAAGGCGAACAAGTGCAGCATTTGGCGCAGTTTACATCGGGCGGCATGAAACGGGGGATGGGGGCTTGGCCTCGTTTGGGGAGGATATTTTCTTAATCCTGAGAAGCGGGGGCAAGGCGTAACGCCGAATCTCGGATTTTGGCGTCGATGGAAATGCGTAAAGGCCGCGTGGTCAACGGTCAGGCGTGTCAGGCGTATTGGCACCCTCATTGCTTTGTAGAGATTTCCGGCAGATTCCCCTTTTGCGGGGAAGCGGATGGCGTATGGCTGGTTTGGAAAACGAACCTCGGATGAATTCAAGGCCACGGCCGGCCGGATGGCTGGGGTTGGCGGTTTGCATCCTGTGGGTTGGTTCGTCGGCGGCATGGGGCCAGGCGAGCCGGCCGAGTCCGGCGGCCAATCCGCACTGGTCGGCGGATGGGTGCGGGAAATGTCATGAGATGCGAGGCGGGAAGGCGTTGCCGATCGCGTCGGAATCGGTGACGGCGCTGTGCGTTTCGTGTCACGACGGCGAGCGGGCGTCGGATGAGATTCATCCGATCAACATGAAGATGGATGGGCGAGCCGGGCCGAATCCCGGTTGGCCGACATTGAAGGGCGAGCTTGATTGCGTGACGTGCCACGACGTGAGGCAGGAATGCGACGCGGCGGCGCAACGGCCGGATACGAACGCGGCGTTCCTGCGGCAGGGCCAGATACCAACCACGGATCCGACTGCGGCCGCGGACCCGATGCCGTTTTGCGATAACTGCCATGCGCCGGAGCAGACTCCAAAATTCAATCCGCATCTGATGCTGGCCGGGGATCAGCACACGATCATCGAACAGCGATGCCAGGTCTGCCACGGCAAGCCGATGGACCGGAATGCGACGGCGCGATCGGGCAGCGCGTCGCTGCGCGCGGACCAGGTGAGCTTGTGCCGGAGTTGCCACCCGCACCACCGGGACATTTCGCGTGCCGGGCACGTGCTGGCGATTATCAGGCCGCCGATGCTGGTTTACATGCGGGCGCGGGAGTTGACGGGACTTCTTGAAGCGCCGAGCCAGGACCTGATCAAGCAACTTCAGGACGAGAAGGCGGGGCCGACGCTGATGGTTCCCGATGCGCAGGGCCGGATCGTTTGTTCGACGTGCCATAACCCGCACGAGCAGGGAACGTTCGCGGCGAATTGCGTGCTGGCGGACCGGTCGCTGCGGCTGGTCAAAGGCCATTTGTTCACGCCGGTGCGGGGACAAATCTTCTGCCGGCGGTGCCACAATTTTTGAAATGGAATCATGAATACCCGACATACCAACTTCGCCGTGCTGCTGGCAATGGCCGTGACGGTGCTGGCGACGGCGCCTGCGGCGTCGGCGTACGACACGGAAGGGTGCCTGGCGTGTCACCAGTATCGCGGCTTGTCGCGCATCAGCGATGACGGCAAGGAGATCGAGCTGTTCTACGTGGATCCGAATTACTACAACACACCGCGCGGTCCGCATTCGAGGTTGAAATGCACGGATTGCCATCTTCGGAAGGAAGTGGAGGTTTTTCCGCATCAGCCGCAGACTCCGGTGGATTGCGGCAAGACGTGCCACCTCGACGGGCCCAACCAGGTGGAAGTGCGGTTCTCGCACGAGCGGGTGAACGAGATGCTGCGGCATTCGGTGCATGGAGAGGATCGGCTGTCGCAATCGAATGAATTGCTGGGCAGCCCGCTGAAGCCGGGGCAGGCACAGTGTCTTTTGTGCCACGATGAGCCGCTGTTCAGCCGGGGCGGGCAAACGTGGCTGCAATCGGAGGCTCCGATCAATCGTTGCAACACGTGCCACGACGAGCAACTGGGCGTGGATACGAGGCAGTTTTACTGGCACGTGACGGCGCGGACGCGGCCGGCGCGGACGAACGAGGATTTGGTGAGGCTGTGCGCGATGTGCCACAGCAACGCGGCGGTGCGAGCCAAGTTCAACATGCCGGACACCGCGGTAAGTTATCTTTCGAGCTTTCACGGCAAGGCGACGTTGCTGGGGAGCGAGGAGACGGCCAACTGCCTGAATTGTCACGCGGGGCTGGTGCGGAACGTGCATCAGATGGCGGCGCATGCGGATGGGAGATCGCCGGCGAACGCGGCGAACCTGCCGGACACGTGCCGGCAACCGGCGTGCCACCGGGCGGCCGGGGCGATGATCAGTTCGGCGTCGGTGCATCTGGATTTAAGCCGCAGCCGGGGCGTGGAATTTTTCATCGCCTGCCTGTTCGTGTTCCTGATCGTCTTCACGTTCGGGCCGTCGTTGCTGCTGACGGCGCTGAAGATGCTGGAAATCGTCACCGGGCGGAAAGATCCCAGCGAGCACGAGCACGTCGAGCTGGCGAAGAAATTGCTGGCCGACCCGCGGACCCGGCCCAAGCTGGACCGATTCAACCTCCACCAGCGTTTGCAGCACTGGGTTTTGGCCAGTTGCTTCATCATCCTGGTGCTGACCGGGTTCCCGCTGAAGTTTGCCGATCGAGCGTGGGCGGCATGGCTGATCGGCGAGTTTGGCGGCATCTCGTGGGCGCGGCGGATTCACCATTACGCCGGCGCCGTGCTGATCCTCGGGCTGTTCTACCACGCCGTCTATATCCTGCGTGCGATACGCCGGCAGCGCAAAACCAGCGGCGCCGGCTGGCTGAAGACGCTGTTCGGGCTGCCGATGTGGGTTGGGCCGTCCGACCTCAAGCAGATGAACGCGATCATGCTGTATCTGCTGCGGCTGAGGAAAGAGCACCCCGCCGGCGGACGATTCAACGCCGAGGAGAAATTCGAATACATCGGGGTGTTCTGGGGCTCGATCGTGCTGGGAAGCACGGGCGTGCTGATGTGGTTCAACGCGTGGACGACGCAGCACCTCCCCGGGCGAATCCTGACCATCGCGATTCTGATTCACACCATGGAAGCGTTTTTGGCGCTGCTGCACGTGGGGATCGTGCACATGGTGAGCGTGATCTTCTCGCCGGGCGTGTTCCCGGTGTCGCGGGCGATGTTTGACGGGCAAACGCCGATCGCGGAATTGGCGGAGGGACATGCGGCGATGTTGGATGCGGTGAACGGCCAGGGGGAGGCGCCGCATGCGTAAGCGATGGCATCTTCTTCGATGGTTTTCGCCGAGGGCGATTTGGGCCAAGATAAAAGGCCCGGCGTTTCGCGCGGCGGTCAAGGCAATTCTGGTGCGCGGGTATGCGCTGGTGATCCTTGTTCTGGTGCTGGCGGCGGGTTATTTCGCGGTGCACTACCTGTTTCGCACGGTATTCTTCGCGCCGACGCTGCCGCCGCAAATGCTGGATTGGGCGGGTCGATTGGACGTGGCGGCGCTTCGGTCGGGCGAGGCGGAGGGCGTCGAGCGGCCGGCGCCGCGGGCGCCGATCAGCCATTATCACAGCGTCGATCAATGGTTTCAGCCCGATCCTGGCAACGGGTGCACGGTGAGCGGATGTCACCAGCCGCTTCCGCACGATCGCCGCGCCAAGGTGCCGGCATTCGCGAATTTTCATACGACTTTCCTCACGTGCCAGATGTGCCATGCCCCGCCGGGCGAGCGGCCGGCGGGGACACGATGGGTCAACACCGACACCGGCAGGCCGCAGGGTCCACCGGCAATCCTGGAGCTTTTGCAATACCTGGAGCTTGACGCCGACGCGATCGAATCACAGCCGGCGTCGGTGGACGCGCGGATCAAAGATCTGCTGGAGCAGTCGATCCGTACGATCGGGCAGGATGCGGTGCTGGATGAATTGCTGGCCGAGATCCAGTCGTCAGAACCCGGCAGCCCGGTGTGGAAACGAGCGGTGAGCGAGTTGACGGGCGAGTTGCCGCTGCATTCGCGCGGCGAATATCGGGCGAAACTGGCGTGGGTCGCGGTCGCAGAAAGCCGAGCGGTCCAGTTCCAGACGATGACGGAGCAGTCCGGGCAATATCTGGCCGCGGCCCCGGACTCGGCCGAGCGGCGAAACGTGCAAACGGCAATCCACGGCTCGCTGGCGGGCGCGCCGACGCCGTGCATTTCCTGCCACGACGAGGAACCGGGGATGCTGGATTTCCGCGCGGCGGGATATTCGCCCAAGCGATCGGCGTATCTCAGCCACCTGGAAATCGCCCGGCTGATGCAGCAGATCCGGCAGGGCCAGCACTTCTACATTCCCAATGTGCTGGGAGGGGGTCAATAATGTTTTGGCGGTGGTCGATTTTGCCGGCGGTTGCCCTGGCGATCATGGCGGTCGGAGCGGGGCCGATCCCGGCGGAAAACCGAATTCCCGGGGCGATCGCGCGGACGGTCGAATTGCCGAGAAGTCATCCCATGACCATGCCGACCGACGTGGCGGTTGATGCGCTGGGGTATCTGTACGTCGCCGATGGCGTCAACGACCGAATCGTGCGCTTCGCGCCCAGTGGGAATCTGGACGCGATTGTGTATGGCCCGAAAGAGTCGCCGTTGAGCCGGCCCATCGGCGTCGCGATCGACCGGGACGGCGCGCTGTGGATCGCGGATACGGGGAATCATCGCCTGGTGGTGCGTTCGCCGGAGGGACGTGATTACAAGACGATCAGCGTGCCCTCGGCGGCGGCGGATAAACCGGCGGACCCGACGGGCGTCGTGGTCCGATTAGATGGAGCGCGAACCTACGTCGCCGACTGCGACAACCAACGGGTGATGGTTCTGGACAACGCCACGGGCCGATGGACGGCGCTGGGGGAATGGGGCATCTCGCTGGGGCAGTTCCGGTGGCCGTTCATGCTGTGCATGGGACCGGAGGAGCACGTGGTGGTGAGCGAATCCGTGGGCGCGCGGCTGCAACTGATCAGCCCGGACAATCGCTGGGCGGGGCAGATCGGGCATTTCGGCGTGGCGATGGGAGACCTGTACCGGCCGAAAGGCGTGGCGGTGGACGGGGCCGGGCGGATATTCGTGGGCGATTCCTCGCTGGGCGTGATCCAGGCGTTCAACGATGCGGGGAAATTGCTGGGTGTCGTGACCGATGACGCGGGCCAGGCGCTACGATTCGATCATCCGATGGGAATGCGTTTTGACACGGCCGGGACGCTTTACGTCGTGGAGCTTGGCGCCAACCGCGTGGCGGTCGTGGCGCTGAAGGCGCCGGGCAAGTGAGTCATGAACCTGATCGTGGATCATCCTGAAGAGGATTACCGCGAAGACGCGAAGGACGCGAAGTTGCGCGAAGACAAATTGAACTTTCTTCGCGATTCCTTCGCGCCCTTCGCGTCTTCGCGGTTAATCTTTTCGGAAAATCCCACCAAGACAGGGATGCCAAGCATGAGCCCTCGCCCTCTCATGCTGGTGTTTGCGATTTTGATCGGGATGGCCACGCAGGCTGGGGGGCAGACACTTCAGAATATGGTGGAGTCGCGGCGGGATTGCGCGGTGTGCCACCTGGAATGGTCGGCGGATTTCGACAAACCGGGGGCCGTGTTGCTGATGGACAAACCGAACGTTTCGATGGCCTCGCGGGAATCGACGTGCCTGGGTTGCCATGATGGTTCGGTGCGTGATTCGAGAAAGAAGGTGTGGCAGGAACAGAGCCATAAGACGGGCGTGAAACCGCCGGCGACGATGAAGATTCCACCCGGGTTGCCGCTGGAAGATGGGAAGCTGGCGTGCCGGACGTGCCATACGGCCCACAACCTGCCCGGCGCGGAGGACCTTTCCAGCACGTTCTTCCTTCGCGTGGATAACGATCAGAGCCAACTATGCCAAATCTGCCATGCGGAAAAAGCGGACGGTCCGACGCATGGAAGCCATCCGGTGGGTCCGATGGCCGTCGCCATGCCGGGCAATCTTCTTGCCGCGGGGGCAAAGGCCGGGCCGAAGGGACAGGAACTC
>JBEKXM010000219.1:0-7352 GCA_049512115.1 Tepidisphaeraceae bacterium
ATCGACGACGGCAAGCTCGCAGGGAACGGTTGCGATATCCCGGGCCCGGACGGCATATCCATCCATCAGGCTCTTGTCGAAGGGCGGGGCATCGCGGTCATTGCGCAAATCCTCGGACAGATAAAGGCCGAGACTTTGAGCCAGCGGAATTCGCTCGGATCGCGGGGTGACGGCCACTGAGTCGAGAATCGTCATTGCCTGCTCGACCGTCATTAAGTCTGAAATGTCAAGGTCAACCATCGAGGTTGATGATCGGCCCGGCTGGGGCAAGGGTCAATATGTGCGGTAAGCTCGAAATTCGAAACCCGAAATTCGAATCAAATTCGAAACTCAAAACAAAAGTCATTTCGTCATTCGAATTTCGAATTTGATTTGTCATCTCTGAAAGCTCGGCGGTCAACACGCTGGCTTTTGCTTCTTCGGGTCGGCCCTTTCGGGTCTTGCCCAGACACCTCGCCCCGGACGCCCCTGAAACGCGCTTTACACATCTTACACTTTTCGAAAAAAGTTAGTATTTAATAACTAGGCGTTGCCCGCAACGTCTTTTGGAGGATGGAGTTATCGACAAACGTCGGCCATATTCGAATCGTGCTATATGAAAAGCGCCAAGTCGATTTATCTTGAACTTGCTGGCCCCAAGCCAATGAACGGGCCAGCCGGGCTGCGGGCACGGGCTTCGATCTGGATGCGTTCCAAGGCCAGGAAGTCCCCGTCCTTCTCGAGCAGCCGCAATCGCCCGGCGGCGCGGTTCCAGACGTGATACACGTACCCGTCCGGGAAGGATCGCGTTTTTCACGCCATCGCCATAGCCCGCTACGCCAGACGATGAAAAGAAAGAGCTACGTCCGACTTTAATCAATGCTGACTATATAGCTGACACTCTCTACAGGTGAGAACCGAATAGCCGACCACGGTCTCTATAGCATCCCACCATTTCCGCCCACGAAAAATCTAATTCGACCATGGTCGCCGTATCGCCGCATTAGTGCTATCCAACAACTCTTAATTGACGACAGTCGCATCTCGCAATGCGGATCCTCTCGCCTCAACAAATCACAGCATAAGTAGTCTTTTAATGGTAGTTTATCTTGATATTTCGTTGAAGCGACGTATATTCAGAGGGGCGGTTTTCCAAGTCGTTTTAATAACTAGTTATCGGGCGGCAAACCGTTTCGCGTCTGGGATGGTCTTTGGAAATTCGACTGATTTTCAAACCCGGAACGGAAGGGAAAGTCGTGCTGCTAAGAGGAAAGGCCCAACTTTCGTTCAGCTTGAGGAGGTTCGAGATGAATATTATGAATTGGAAACGGCGGATTGTCATGCACACCCATCGCACGCTCCGCATCTTGCGGGGATCCGTCGCTCTCTCGGCTGTCTTTCTTCTTTGCCTCTCAGCCCGCGCGGGCGTGGCGACGCAGGCACAGGTGGCTCAAGCCCTCGGCGCTGGTGAAATGGTGGAAAACTTCACCGAGTTCCATGCGGCGGAGTTCACCTCCTACGCGATCGATTATCAAACGCTCAATTCTCAAACCATTGATCAACACCAGGGTCCGGGCTTGGTCCAGCGCGATTTGAGTTTCAGCATCGAGCCGTATCCCACCTGCGATCTGAACTGGTGGGGCCCGGAATCCAACGGGAATTCCGCCGAGGAACTTGGATTCAATATGTTCAGCACCACCAGCGCGACCGCTTCCATCAGCTTCGCCCAGCCCACCCCTGCCCCTGCCTTCGGCTTCGACCTTATTGGTTTCTCCTCCCAGAACACTCAGCCACATGTCACCTATGCCATCAACCTTTATGGCCCCGGCAACACGCTGATCGACTTCCAACGGGCCACCACCAACGGCACGACCCCCGTATTCTTTGGCTACATCGCCCCATCGGGCATCACCCGCGTCGACGTGCTCGACAACAGCTATGCCCAAGCCGTCGGTATCAACAACGTCGTGTATTCCGTCCCCGAACCCGCCGCTTGCGCTATCGCGGCAGCCGCAGCGATTTTTGGGCTGGGCCGAAGACGCCGCCACGTGAAAATGATTTTGGTTTAGATTGATTAAAGTCGGACGTAGATCTCTTTCATGGCTTGGATCCCGCCGCTTTGGGCTTTTCGGGCTGGCCGCGCGGATGCAGCGTTCGCTGTACCTTATTCGATCTGTCCAGGAAACGCGAAATGCGAAAGCCGAATGACGAATCAAATCCGGATGACCGAAATCCGAAGCAAAGATCGTTTCGTCCTTTGTGATTTCGAATTTGATTGGGGTCCCCGGCAAAATTGCGCCGGGGCCCGTCATTCGGGTTTCGGATTTCGGATTTCCACTATAATCCCCTCATGTCCACCGCCTCGCCGCGCCGCTTTCTTCCGCCAATCATTGCTGCCGTGGTCATTGCGGGGGTTTACGCGGCGGCATCGTGGCCCAACCAATTCGTCTATGACGACCATGAAGTGATCGAAAAGCAGTTTCCCATTCGGCATCTGAACGATCTGGGCCGAATCTTCAGCGAGCCGCACTATTTGAATTTTCCGTACTACCGGCCGCTGACGCGGACGACGTTCGCGCTGCAGAGGAGCGGTTGGGGGAGGAGTCCGTGGGCGTATCATCTGTTCAATGCGATTGTCGCCGGCGGGGTCATGCTGGCAGCGTATGCGCTTCTTCGCAGGCCCGGATTCCGATTCAACGGATTAGCGGCATTAATCGCGGCGAGTTGGCTGGCGCTTCATCCGGCGATTTCGGAATGCGTTTATCCCGCCGCATCCGGACGCGAAACACTCTTGCCCGCCGTGTTCATCCTTCTGGCGACGTGGGCCTATCTGGGAAGGGGGATGGGGTGGTTTTGCCTGGCCATGTTGACGTTCGTCGCCGCCCTGCTGTGCAAGGAACAGGCGGCCGTGTTGCCGGGAATATTTCTGCTGGCGGATTTGCTCGGGTTGTCCGAGCGTCCGCGATCTTTGGTTGCCTGGATTGGCCGCTATCTTCCGATCGCGGGCATTTTCATTCTCTATTTCTTCGTTCGACATCTCATATTCGGGCAATCGGCGCTGCATCTGACGATCCTGCGGCATCCGCTGGAGCCGCTGAAGTCGCTGCTGTATGGCCTGCAAACGGGCGTGATGCCCTTCATGTCGCTGCGCTATGAGCCGCCGTTTGAAAGTTGGTTTGATTGGCGATTGAGCGCGGTTTCATGTGCGGTGGGGTTGGCGTTGATTGTGGGGGTATTATTGAGCGGCGAAGGCGCGCGGCGCGCGGCGATCTTCTGGATCGGTTGGTTCGTGCTGCTGCAACTGCCGACGGCGCATATCGTCGAACAGGAGGCGGGCTATTCCGAGCGCTACGCGGCGCTGGCGATCCTGGCGTTGCCGACGGTCGCGGCGGCGGTGCTGCTCGACGGGGCGGTTCTGCCAAAACTTCGCCCGGCGATCGCGGGAATCGCCCTGTTCTGGACGGGGGTTCTGGGCTGCGTCAGTTTTCTTCGCGGCGAGTATTACATCAACGATGCATCCTTCTGCATCCAGTGGCAAAACACCAGCCCGAATGCCGCCGGGCCGCACGATGGGTTCGGCAGACTGGCGCAGGAGCGGCGGGAATGGTCCACGGCCATTGGGGAGTATCAAAAAGCCCTGTCCATCCAGGGCGATGATGCCACGGCGCACAACAACCTGGCGAATCTCCTGGCCGAGACGGGCGATTTCGGCGGGGCATCGCGGGAATATGAATGGCTGTTAAGCCACAACAGCGTGGGCGCCGACCCCGTTGCCACGATGACGAATTACGCGCAGCTCCTCGGCGAGGAAGCGGTGGACCGGCACGATCCGGCGATGCGCGACCGTGCCCACCAGTTGCTCGAACAGGCGATCACAATGCGACCGGATTATGCGCAGGCCCACTACATTCTGGGGATATGGAACATCGCGTTCGGTTCGCGCCCCGCCGCCATCCGGCAATTTAAGATCGCCTTGAACCTTCGGCCGGATTGGAAAGAGGTGGAACAAGACCTGCAAAAACTTCAGACATTCCCGGCGACCAGCGAAGTTTCAATTCCTTCAACACGCCGTTGAGCTTCGGCAGCGGCGAGCGCCAGAGCCATTGCGGATTAACGAACAGGCCCTTGAGCACTTTGGAGTGAATACGTCCCTCATCATCCGGCTGAATCAAGGAATATTGTTTCGATCGCCCGAGCGTGTAGGCGTCCAGGCGCTTCGATAACGGGTCAACCACCCAGTATTCCCGCACGCCGGTTGATTGATAATCGCCGTATTTGTCGCGCCAGTCGCGGGCTTCGCTGTCCGGCGAGACGATCTCCATGATCAAATCGGGCGGACCTTCAAGATAGGTGGGACGAAGTTTGGAGAATCGCGCTGTGTTGACAAACATCAGGTCGGGGCTCCGTACTCGCCGGATTGATGCCAGGCGGATTGGGAATTCCGGCCCTCGAACCAATCCGAGGTCTTGGCGCTCGACAAATTCCGCTACTAGGCGCATCAGCCAAAAATTCAATTCCGAATGCTCGCCACTGGCTGGAGCCACAAGAATGACCTCCCCGTCCACCCATTCCGCTTTGATGTCCTCGTCGCCGTATTCGGCCGCAAACTCCGATTCGGTAAGCCGCACGCCCGGCAGCGAACGGCCTTGAAGCTGCTCGGCCAATTCCCACAAATCGGCAAGCTCGTCCGACGACCAGACCTTCGTTGGACGATGGCGGGTTGACGGTCGAAGTTTGATCTGCGCCAGAGTCATAGGTGAATGATTCTACGCTTACCGCGTATTGCTGCCCATCGGCACGACAACGTTCCTGGTTCCGCGTTTGATGGTGACGGGAACGACGGAATCGGGAATGCATCGGGCGGCGAATTCATCGTAATATTTGTTGATGAACGTTCGGGTGGCCCAGGCGGTGCCGTCGGCCAGGCCGCAGATCGTCGTGCCGGGCATGATGCCCTGAGTTTTTTCAAGTTCCATGAGCATATCCAAATCCTTCGCGCGGCCATGTCCGTCGAGGATGCGGTCGAGGATTTTGCGCATCCAGGCGCTGCCCTCGCGGCAGGGAGTGCATTGGCCGCAGGATTCGTGGGCGTAAAAGCGGACGCAATTGCGGAGGGCGCGGACCATGTCGGTGTATTCGTTCATGACGATCATGCCGGCGGTGCCGAGGCCCAGGCATCCGCCGCGGAAGCGGACATCGTCGAAATCCAGTTTGATGTCGAGTTGATCGGGGCCGAGCACGCCCATGGAGATTCCGCCGCAGATGGTGCCTTTGTGTTTTCCGCCCTTCATTCCACCGGCGAGTTTATTGATGGCGTAGTCGAGGGTGATGCCGAGTTCGTCCTCGTACACGCCGGGTTTGTTGACGTGTCCGGACATTCCGAAGAGTTTCGGGCCGGGGCTGGAGGGGGTGCCCATGGATTTGAACCAGGCGGGGCCGCGCTCGATGATGGGGGGAACGCAGCAGAGGGTTTCGACGTTGTTGATGACGGTTGGTCGGGCGAAGGCGCCGGCGATGGCGGGGAACGGGGGTTTATTGCGGGGCCAGCCGCGCTTGCCTTCCAGCGCTTCCAGCAATCCGGTTTCCTCGCCGCAGATGTACGCGCCGGCGCCGACATGGACGTAACACTCGAGTTTGTATTTGCTGCCGAAAATGCCGCTGGGACCGAACACTCCATGGGCATAAGCCTCTTTGATCGCGTGTTCCATCACCTTGATCTGCCGATGGTATTCGCCACGGATGAAGACGTAGGCGACGTCCACCTGGGTGGCGATGGCGGTGATGGCGATGCCTTCCAGCATGCTATGAGGATCGTAATCCATGAGATAACGGTCCTTGAAGGTGCCGGGCTCGGATTCGTCGGCGTTGACAGTGAGGTAATGCGGGCCTTTCTTTTCCTTGGGGATGAACGACCATTTCTGCCCGGCCGAGAACCCCGCCCCACCGCGGCCGCGAAGGCCGGATTCGGTGACGGTTTTGACGATTTCTTCGGGCTTCATGTCCAGCGCTTTGCGCAGCGCCGCGTATCCGCCGGTGGCGACGTAATCGTCATACCAATGCAGCTTGCGCTTGTCGGGATCGGGATCGATTCGCTTGACCAGGACGGGTTCGGTGTAGGCCATATATTTTCCGTTAGAGGCGGTTAGCTGCGTTTGTCGCGGCGATGGGTCCGGCCATTGGGCCGCACTTCCAGATCGGTCACCAGCAGGAGATCCACAATGTTTAATGAATCATCCGGCTGATACACATTTACCGTACGTCCACTGGGCGAGATCGCGAGAAACTCCCGATGCGTCCCGGGAATCCGCCGGCCGTCCGCCAAATGGATGGTAAACTTCTGGAACGGTTCGGCTTTCCAAAGTTGGAATACCCTTTCTCTGGTCATATTGGCGATTCTATCATCGATCCACACGGGCGACAATGAGGCGCTTGAGTCCTGCGGCCAAATCTTGCCAATCTTTGGCCAAAATAGTATGCTGACAATCATGACGCACGAATCGAACAGCGTGACGATGAACGTTTCCTTGCCCAAGCCGCTTAAGCAATACGTGGACGGCAAGGTATCATCGGGTGTCTACGGTTCGACCAGCGAGTTCGTCCGCGAAGCTATCCGCGAGAAACTAGAGCGCGAGCAGGACCGGGCTTCACTGACGGCCAAACTGGTTGAAGGTCTTAACAGCGGCAAACCAATTCCCTATTCCGACGACTATTTCAAGCGTAAGAAAGGCGCTCTCGCCGAGCGCGTGGGCAGGAAGAGCAAAACGTTATGAACTATAAGCTGCGCATTCTCCCGGCGGCGGATGCCGACGTGGACGATGCGGCTCTTTTCATCGCCAGGGACAATCTCGCTACGGCCCTGAAATTCTACGACGCCGTCGATCAGACCTATCGCCTGATTCGTGAACATCCCAACCGCTGGCCGCGGTATGAACTTGATCATCCAGACCTGGCCAATCTCCACAAACGTTCCGTTGTGAAATTTGATAACTACCTGATCTTCTACCGTATTGAAGCCGATGTCGTGGAGATTGTCCGCGTGCTGCACGGCGCAAGGGATATCCCATCCACGTTGGTTGACGACCTGTTGAATGACCTCCGGTAGAATCAGATGCTGGATTGAAATCAGCCCGTGAATACCGTCCTCTCGTCCACGAGGCAAATGGGATTTCCGAAAGGATCGCGGGCATAAAACGACGTTTCACCCCAGTCGCGCGTCTGGATCTTGCCTTCGATCCATTGGCACCCCGCCGCGAGGGCGCGATCGTATGAACCCTGCAGATCGTTTACAGCGATGTAAATGTGATCGGGATTCGGCTTGGGAATGAACGAATCGCCGTCGGCCTTCGGATCGAAGCAGGCGAGGATTGTTCCAC
>JBEKXM010000220.1:0-7352 GCA_049512115.1 Tepidisphaeraceae bacterium
AGATCAACCAGGCGGGGGCGTTTAACACCACGATCACCGTGGGAGCGAACGCCACGTTTTCCAGTTCCAATGCGAACGCACCGGCGATCGCGTCTCCAGTGTCTGTTATTAACAACGGCCACATCATCGGGAACGTGGTTACCGCGCCCAATGGCTTCTCGGGCACGCTGCCAACCGATGGCTCGGTAAGTACTCCGGCGGCGATTGCGCCGCCCGCGCCAACGAGCTACCAATCCGTGAACGACTACACGCAACCCTATGTGTACCAGGGCACGCTCTACTACCCCGTTTTGATCGGGAGTTCGATCAGCACAGCCACTTCCCTAGGCCCAACGCCCGGCAACCCGCTGGGGATCTATTACACCACAGGCAATCTCAATGTGAGCAAGGCGTTGACCATCAACGGCACGCTCGTGGTCGGGGGAACCGGAAGCCTGACGAATAGTTCAAGCATCACGATCACGCCGCTGACTTCGCAGCCCAACCTCTATTTGCCGGCGCTGGTGGTGAATAACAAGCTTTGGATGAGCGGCCATAGCGCCAGCCTGAACGCCACCGGCGTGACTTACATCGCCAGCGGAATATGGGGCATCGGCACCAACAGCGCTACCAACGTCACCGTCAATGGCGCGTTGCTGATCACCAGCAACGCGATCGCCAACTCCTACACGGGCACCGCCTCGGTGACTTACAACCCGGCTTACACCAACATCCCGAATTTTGACGCCAGCGATTGGACAAACTCCAGCGTCAAAATCATTGCCTGGAGCGAATGATTCCGATTTCTCGCCGAAATGGAGAAGGCCATGAATACGCACAAACTTCTGACGATCGTGCTGGTTTTGCAGGTGATCACGATCCTGAACCAGTGGTTCGGCGGTCCGATATCCAAGGCGCGGGCACAAATCCCGGATGCGGGGGCGCAGCAGATGGAAATCATCGCGCAGCTCAAGAGCAGCAACGAAACGCTCAAGGGAATCGACGACAAGCTGGACAAGATGGGCTCAATATTCCAGTCCGGGAAACTTCAGGTCCGGCTTTCAAAGCCCGATGACAATCAAGAGAAATAAGCCCGGCCGCCAACCGAGGTTGCGCTATGCGTGGGCAATCTGTTGAGCAAATTCGCGATCCCGGTCCGCGCGCGCGGGCCTTCACCCTCATCGAGGTGTTGGTAGTGGTGTTGATCCTGGGGATCGCTTCGGCGGTGATCTTGCCCGAGGTCAGCGGTCAGGACGACATGAACGCCGCCGCCGCGGCCCGTATGGTCATGGGCGACCTGCTCTATGCCCAGAACCGGGCGATTGCGATGCAGCAATATGAATACGTCGTCTTTAACCAGACGGGTCAGAGCTACAGCCTTTACGACGGCACGTCGTCCGGGCCGGCGACGACGCCTCTGACCCATCCGATCAACGGAATCAGCTATGTGATGACTTTTGGGCAGGCGGGCCGCAACAACATCTCCAGCAACGTGACCCTCGGCTCCGTCAGCTTCAATGGCCAGAGCACGATCGCGTTTGATGAGACGGGCGTTCCCTATTCCTACAGTTCCGGCACGCCAACGCCGCTGACCGGAACCGGAACCATCCAACTGGCGAGCGGGAATTATTCCGTGACGATTTCGGTGGCGCAGGACACCGGCGAGATCACGGTGAACTGAAACTAAAAGCTGGATTCGATATGTTTCGACTGAATCGACCGCAAATTCAACCCATTGGCGTGGACATCGGCCACGACAGCGTGAAGATGCTGCAACTGGAGGCGCGGGAGCAGTCGCTGGTGGTGCACGCATCGGCGCGGCGGACGCTGGACGTTGACGGCGCCGCCGCTGGGCAAAGCAGCCCGGCGGAACTGATCTCTCCACAGGCGGCGCAGGCGATCCGCGAGCTTCTGAGCGGTGGGAATTTCGCGGGGCGGGCGGCGGTCGTGGCGCTGCCGCGCCACGTCGTTCACGTCAAGAACCTTCGCCTGCCCCCGATGCCGCCGGGCGAATTGGCTTCCGTCATCGACTTCGAAGCGCGCGGGGCCTTTCCCTTCGACACGGCCGAAGCGCACGTGGAGTTTCTGGTTGCCGGCGAGGTTCGCCAGGGAACGGACATCCGCCAGGAGGTGGTCGTTCTGGCGGCGCGGAACGCGGACGTGGATCGCTTTGTCGAGCAGCTTCACCGCACGGGCCTGGTGATCGATTCGCTGGACGTCGAGCCGTGCGCCTTGTATCGCACGGTCGATCGGTTCGTGCGCCGCCGCGAAGACGAGCAGGAAGTCCACGTGCTCGTGGACGTCGGGACGCGATGCACACAGGTATTGATCGGCAAGGGGCGGGACATCAGCTTTTTCAAGGCCATCGAGATGGGCGGGGCGGATTTCAATTTGGCGGTGAGCCGAAAGCTGGGCATCCGGCCCGACGAGGCGCGCGCCCTGCGCCGGCGGCTGTCGGAGCAAGACGACGGCGAGCACCCGGATACCGTGCGGCTTGCCGTCCTGGACGCCTCGCGCGGCGCCATGGAAAGCCTGACGCGGGAGGTTTCGCTGTGCCTGCGGTATCACTCGGTGACGTTCCGCGGCCAGCGGCCGCTGAAGGTGCGCGTCAGCGGCGGGGAGGGGGGCGATCCGCAATTGTTGGCGATGCTGCATTCGGTATTGGGGATTCCGGTGGAGCCTTCGCGTCCGCTGTTCAGCATCGATTGCACGGCGATGCGGGGCTTTGACCATCGCAAGCCCTCGGGGGACTGGGCTGTCGCGATGGGTCTGGGGCTGAAACGAAGCGCGGGCAGATTCGCGCCGATGGACGGGACGCCGCGAGCGGCGGCCCCGGCCGCGCTCCCGACGCCTTCACCGGCGGCAACCTTGCCGGCTGCGGCGCGGGCGACGGAAGCGGCGCCATCGGCTGCCGCCATGCCGCGGGAGGCCGTCCATGCGTGAACTGGAATTCTTGCCCGGATGGTACGCAACGCTTCGCCAAAAGCGGCGCATCCTGGTTACTGAGGCGTGGTTGGCCATGGTCATCGCCGTGGGCCTGGGGCTCTGGATGATTCTCTCGGCCCGCAACGTGATCGGGAAGGAAACGCTGCTCAGCACGCGGGAAAAACAGCTCACCCAGTCCAACTATGAACTGCAAAAGTTGGGGGAATTGGAATCCCTCAAACGTCAGATGTCGGATCAGGCGAAACTGATGGCTCACGTGGGTCTGAACGTGCCCATGGCCCGGCTCGTGGATGCGCTGGAAAAGATGATGCCGAAGGAGATGGCGCTGCTGGACGTGACGGTGGAATCACAGGAGCAGCCCAACGCCCAGCCGAAGCCGCTCTCCGCCAATGCGGAGCCGAACCGGCAGCTCGTGGTGACGCTTCACGGCGTGTCGCCCAGCGTCGTCGAGCTGGGAAATTTCATGATCCACGTCGCGGCGATTCCGAACTACGTCGAAGGCTCCGTGAAGACATCGGACGTGCATCAGAATGGGCACGTGATGACGGATTTCAAGATTTCGTTCGGCATCAGGCTGAACGACCCGGAGAACTAGGATCTTTCAATGCCGAGTTTGAAGACGCAAATTCTTTGGTTCACCCGGATTCAACAGATGCTGGTCGGCGCCGTGTTGGTGACGGGGATCGCGTTTTACTCGCTGGTCTATCGTCCCGAGACGGGGCGGCTTCAGACGCTCACGAACCGGATCAGTGAAAAGGAAAGCGAGCTATCCACGGCCGAATCGCAGGCGCGGGTGGCGCAGCTGGTGCAGGCGGACATCAATCGCCTGCGCCAGACGCTGGCGGACTTCAAGAAGCTGCCGGCGAATCCGGGGGACTTGGGCCAGTTTCAGATCGACATGGCCCAGTTGGCGCGGCGTGACAACCTGAATGGATGGTCGGTCAGTTGGCCCGGGACGCCCAAGCGGGACGAGCAGTATTACGAGTTGCCGATCAGCTTGAAATTCGCCGGCGAATTCACGGATGTGTTTTCGTTCTTGCGGCAGATGGAAGACCTGTCGCGGCTGACGCGCGTCAAGAGCCTGACGATTCAGGGCAACGGCGCCGAGGGCCAGGTGCAGGTCGAATTGCTGATGAACCTTTACTATTCGGAGGGATGACCATGCCGGTCGCGCAGGCCAAAACATCCTGGTCCGAAAAAATGTTGGGCGCGTTTCGCGCTTCGCCGGGGCGGTCGTCAACCATCAGCGGATTGGTTCTGATTCTCGTGGCGGCGTGGGCGCGGTTGCTGGTGATGGGCCACGCGCCGTCCGCGGCGCACGGGGCGATCACTTCGGTTGCGCCCGGCGTACCGGGACCGATCGCGCCGCCGGCCCAGCACCGGCCCGCCGAGACCGGGCCGTCGCTCCAGCAATGGGTGCGCCAGCCGGTCGGACCGCTGACCCGAAATCCGTTTGTGATTCCATTTGATTGCTATCCGCGCGACGGCTCGAAGACCACCGCCGAGGCGGCGGAGGGAGCCGGTTATTGGGACCTTCTGAGAAAGTCGATGTCCTCGCGAGCCGATCAACAGGAACAGCGGCAGATCCTGGTGGACAACATCCGGATCGCGGCCGAGGCGCTGAAGCTGGAATCGACGATCGTGGGCCCCACGCCGCGCGCGATAGTCAACGGTCAGATGGTGCGTGAGGGAAGCGACATCGCGGGCTTCCGCGTGCTGAAGATTGAACCGCGGCGGGTGGTTGTCGAGCGGGAAGGCGTCAAGCTGGCCGTCACCATGGATTGAAGCGGCGCGACCGGATTAAGGAACTTTATGTTTAAGTGGACCAGATCAACCGGTCTTATTTTTTGTGCCTTGTTGGCCGTTTATAACGGTCCGGCGGCATTTTCCGCCGGGGAAACGCAGGCAGGATCTACCGATTCCACCAGCAAGGTGAAGTTGATCGGCGATGCCGACGCGCCCGCCGCCGCCGAAGCTCCGTCTGGAACGCGGGTTGTCGGATCGGATTCGGGGACCTTCAGCATCCAAATCAGCAACGACGACAGTCTGATCCACGTGCTGCGCCTGATCGGCGACGAGGCGCAGCGCAGCATCATTCCGAGCCGGGCAGTTCGCGGCACGGTGCCGGCGATGGACTTGAATAACGTCACCCTCTCCGAAGCGCTGGACGCCATTCTGCAAAGCAACGACATGGCGTGGCAGCAGAAGGGGAACCTGATATTCGTCTATACGCAGAAGGAACTGGCGGACCGGGTAAAAGCCGCACGGAAGATGACGACGAAGATAATTGCCCTGCATTACATCCCGGCGGCCGATGCCCAGGCCCTGATCAAACCGGCCCAAAGCACCGATGGCCAAGTCGCCATTACCAAGGATGCCAGCAGCGGAATCGACACGGGGGGCGGCGGGACGGCCAGCGGCGGGGGCGCCAGCAGCGGGGGCGCCAGCACGGGCGCCACCAACACCGGCGGCAACAGCGAATCGGGCGTCGATATGATCGTCGTTACCGATTACCCCGAGAACCTCGCGCAGATTTCCAAAATCATTCAGGAGGTCGATCGCCGACCGGTGCAGATTCTGGTTGAAGCCACCATTTTCGAAGCCACGCTCAGCGACAATAACTCGATGGGGATCGACTTCTCGCTGATGGGAGGGGTGAACTTCGCCGACCTGATGGCCAGTGCCACACCGCTGACTTCCGCTTTGAGCGGAAGCATTCTCAGTACCCTCAGCACCGCTAGTTCCCCTGGTGCATCGGGGACTCACACGGCTTCGGGCTTGGTTCGCCAGGGCTATGTCGGAGGCACCAGCGGGAACTATGACCAGCAGGTTCCGGCGGGGGGACTTCAGATCGGCGTCGTGCGTGACAACTTAGGCCTGTTCATCTCGGCGCTGGAATCCGTGGCGAATACCACGGTGTTGGCCAATCCCAAGGTGCTGGTCTTGAACAAGCAGGCCGGCGAGGTGCACGTCGGCCAGGAACTTGGGTATCAAACGACGACGGTGTCGCAGACGACCTCGACGCAGACGGTTCAGTATTTGGATACCGGAACGATTCTCAGTTTCCGGCCCTTTGTGGGGGACGATGGGTACGTCCGCATGGAAATCCATCCGGAAGACTCGACGGGTGCCGTGACCAACAACCTTCCGAGCAAGACGACCAGCGAAGTGACCAGCAACGTCATGATCAAGGACGGCAGCACGATCGTGATCGGCGGCCTGTTTCGGGAAGTCAGCGTGAGCAGCCGGAACCAAATTCCGTTTTTGGGAGACATTCCGCTGATCGGCGCTCTGTTCAGGAGCAAGACGGATCAGACCCAGCGGCAGGAGATCATCATTCTGCTGACGCCGCACATCATCAAGGACGACTCTCTCTACGACAAGGCGAGCGCGGAGGAGATGAAGGAAGCGGAAAAAGAGCGCGTGGGCGTGCGCAAGGGGATGATGTGGTGCGGTCGTGAGCGGCTGGCGGAAACGGCGTACGAAAACGCGGTCGCCGAGATGAGCAAGCCGAAACCCGACGTGAATCTGGCGCTGTGGCATCTGAACTGCGCGACCAATCTGAATCCGATGTTCATCGAGGCGATCGACTTGAAGGAAAAGATCACGGGCGTGCAGGTCACGGACGTGGACAATTCGACCATCCGCGGTTTCGTTCGCAGGCAGATCATGGCGGAAACGGCGTTCGAACCGGCGACGAAGCCGGCGATGGCGGGCAGCCGGTGATTTGAAACTTACGGAGTTGCCATGCGCAAATTGCGTCAATTGAGCCTTGTTTTGCTGTGCGTTCTTGGAGCGTGCTCCAGCACGAAGGATCCAACGGCGCAGGCAGCGGCGATGAAGCAATGGAACGACGCGCGCTCGAACGTTCTGTCGGGGCTGGCGGCGGACCAGTACGGCAACGGCAACTTCGACAAGAGCCGGTCCACGATTGACCAGGCGATTCGGCTGTCCCCCGGCAACGCCGCGGCGCACGTGCTGTCGGCGAAGCTGTATATCGAAGCCGGGCAGCTTGAGGCGGCGGAGAAGGAATTGGCCCTGGCCCGCCAGGCCGACCCGACCAGCGCGGAAGCGGAATATCTTTCGGGTGTGGTTTATCAGCGCTGGCAGCAGCCGCAACGGGCGCTGGAGTTCTATCAGCATGCCTGCGACAAGTCGCCGGCGGAGCTGGCGTACGTGATGGCCAAGGCGGAGATGCTTGTCGCCATGGACCGGCGCGACGAGGCGCTGACGATGCTCCAGGCGAAGGTCGCGTATTTCGAGCATAGCGGGGCGATCCGGGACGAAGTGGGATTGCTCCTCGTCCAGAAGGGCCGATATCCCGAAGCCATCGAAGTGTTTCGCCGAGCCGGCATCCTGGCAACGGACGACCTGACGATCAGGGAACACCTGGCGATGGCGCTGTTCTATGGCAAGCAGTATTCCGA
>JBEKXM010000221.1:0-7340 GCA_049512115.1 Tepidisphaeraceae bacterium
TGCCATGATCGGCGCGGGCAGCGTCGTCTTTTCCAAAAATCTCACCGGCGATATTCTGTCCTATCCCGAGTTCCGCGATGCCACCCTCAGCTACATGGACATCGACTCCGACCGCCTGGACGTCGGCACGAACCTTTGCCGGAAGGTGGCCCAGTCCCTTGGCGCCTCCCCGAAGATCGAGGGAACCCTGGACCGCCGCCAGGCCCTCCTCGACGCGGATTTCGTCATCAACATGGTCCAGATCGGCGGATTTGATTCCACTCTCGTGGACTTTGAAATCCCCCGCAAGTACGGCCTGCGCTTCACGATCGCCGACACCACCGGCCCCGGCGGCCTCTTCCGGGCGCTGCGCACCTTTCCCATGCTCACCGGCCTTTGCCGCGACATGGCCGAGCTTTGCCCCCGCGCCCTGCTCCTGAATTATTCCAATCCCATGTCCATGAACATGCAGACCATCTCTCGCACCAGCTCCGTCCGCGCCGTCGGGCTTTGCCACAGCGTTCAGGGAACGTTTCTGCAACTGATGGACTACCTCGGCGAAAAGCCCGACCAGGTCTCCTTTCTCTGCGCCGGCATCAATCACATGGCGTTCTATCTCAAGCTGGAAAAAAATGGAGTGGATTTATATCCCCGGCTTTTCCAGGCCATGGAAAACCCGAAAACCTTCAACCGCGACGCCGTGCGGTTCGAGCTGATGAAACGGCTGGGATATTTCGTCACCGAAAGCTCCGAGCACAACGCCGAGTATAACGCCCATTTCATCCCCCATGGCCCGGACCTCGTCCAGCGCTTCGCCGTGCCGCTGGACGAATATCCACGCCGCTGCGACGCCATCATCGACGAATTCGAACGCATGAAAACCATCGGCAAAAGCGCCGAGAAAACGGAAGTCCAGCGCAGCCACGAGTACGGAAGCACGATCATCCACTCGGTCGCCACCGGCAAGCCGAGCGTGGTCTACGGCAACATGCCCAATCGCGGCGCGATCTCCAATTTGCCCGCATCCGCCATCACCGAGGTCCCCACGCTCGTGGACCGCAACGGCCCGCAGTTCACGACCGTCGGCGAGCTGCCTCCCCAACTTGTCGGCTATCTCCAGCCGCACCTCACCCAGCACGAGCTTTTCATCCGCGCCGCCCTGGAAGGCCGCCGCGATCACGTGTATCACGCCGTCATGTTCGATCCGTTGACCGCCGCGGTATTGCCGTTGGACAAGATCGTCCAGATGTGCGACGAGCTGATCGCCGCCCACGGTGATCTGTTGCCCAGACTCCCCGCAAAAACGCTGGTGCCGACCAGTGGAAAGAACTATCCATCGGCCGACATGACGGCGTATCGTCAGAGTTGGCAGAACGTAAAGGCCGCCGCCAAGCCGCATTCTGTTTAGCCGCCGCACTTGTGCGGCGCGTTCGATCGGAAATCGAGGATGTACCGACCCAAACATTGGCAAATCGATTCGCCGAACGCCGGGGCGGCGGAATTGGCCGGGCGGCTGAAGGTTTCCCCGCTGATCGGCCAGATGCTGCTCAATCGAGGGATTTCCGGTCTTGAACAAGCGCAGGCGTTTTTGCGGCCGAGTTTGAAGACCTTGGCCGAGCCGGAATTGTTGCCCGGTTTGACCGCGGCCGCCCAGCGCTTGGCCAGGGCAATTCGGGACGGGGAAAAGATTGTCATCTACGGCGATTATGACGTGGACGGCATCACGGCCACGAGCATTCTCTGGCATGCCATCACGCTGCTGGGGGGGAAAGTGGAGTCGTATATTCCGCATCGCATCGACGAAGGGTATGGGCTGAATTCCGAAGCGTTGGGGCAGATCATCGACAACGGGGCCAAGCTGATCGTGACCGTGGATTGCGGGATCACCGCGCTGGAGCCGGCCGGCGTGGCCCGCCAGCGCGGGGTCGATTTGATCATCACCGATCACCATCATTGGCATGGCGATCCGCCGGTGTTTCCGGATTGTTACGCCATCGTGCATCCGCGCCTGCCCGGGACGGCGGCGTATCCCAATCCGAATCTCTGCGGGGCGGGCGTGGCGTTCAAGCTGGCGTGGGGAATCGGGCAGGCGGCGATGGGCGCTTCCCGCGTCAGCGATTCCTTCCGCGGGTTCCTCATCGAAGCCACCGCCCTGGCGGCGCTGGGGACCATCGCCGACGTCGTCCCCCTCGTTGGCGAGAATCGCGCCCTGGCCCATTTCGGCCTGAGCGGACTTCAGCAGAGCAAGTTGACCGGCATCCGGGCGCTGATCGAATCGGCCGCCCTCACCGGCAAGAATCTCGATGCCTACGACGTGGGGTTTTTGCTCGCCCCGCGCTTGAATGCCTGCGGCCGGCTCGGCCATGCCGCCCTGGCCGTGGAAATGCTCACCACCGCCGGTGAAACGCGCGCCCGGGAGATCGCGGTTTATCTTGAAGCACAGAACCGCGCCCGCCAGGCCATCGAAAAACAAATCTTCGACCAGGCCCTGGCTCAGATCGAATCCAACGGTTGGGACAAGGATGGACATCGCGCGCTCGTGCTGGCCGCCGAAGGCTGGCACGCTGGGGTCATCGGCATTGTCGCTTCGCGCATCGTTGATCGCTTTTGCAGGCCGACCGTCATGGTCGCCCTGGGCAACGGCCAGGGTCAGGGCAGCGCCCGTTCCATTCCCGGATTCCATCTGGCCCGGGCCCTGGAATCGTGCTCGGCTCATCTGGTTGCCTACGGCGGACACGAGATGGCCGCGGGGTTGAAAATCGAAGCGGCCCAGCTCGACGATTTCCGCGGGGCGTTTTGCCGCGTCGCGGATTCCAGCATCACCGATGAAATGCTCGTTCCGCAGCTTCGCGTGGAATGCGTCGCCGATCTATCGCAGGTGACCGAGGGGCTGGTCAACGAATTGCAGCGCCTTGGCCCCTTCGGGCACGGAAACCGCCGCCCCCTGCTCTGCATCGAAAACGCGACCGTCGCCGGCCCGCCGCGGCGGGTCGGCAAGACCGGCGATCATCTGCAACTTTTCGTCAAGCAGAACCGCCGGACCATCCGCTGCATCGCTTTCGGCGCCGGCGAGCTGATCGACCGGCTGGGGCCGGGGACTTGTGTTCGTCTGGCGGTCGAGCCGTCGATCAACGAATTCAACGGCCGCCGCAACGTCGAACTGGCCGTGAAGGATTTTCAACTGGCGTCGGAGCGGGCCGTGGAGGCCGGATGAGCCGCCGTTATAAACCCGCGGCATCCACGAGCGCGCCACGCGGGGCGAAGTTTGCGCGGCGATTCGAGTTCGGAACGGCGCTGCTGCTGACGGCGGCGGCAGCGGCGCTTCACCTACGGTATTTTCTTTCCGCCGCGGCCCTCTGGCGCGACGAGGTCAACAGCATCCAGATCGCGGCGTCCAAGACGTTCGGCGAGGTGCTGGCGAACCTGTACAACGATTCGTTTCCGGTGCTCTGACTGAGCCTCGTGCGATTCTGGGAATGGAGCGGGCTTGCCCGGACGGACCGGAGCATCCGCGCGCTGGGACTTGCCGCGGGACTGGCGACCGTGGCGGCGCTGTGGAGAAACGCCCGGAATTTTGGTTTCGGCACGCCCGTCGTTTCGCTGGCGCTGCTGACTTTCACCAACTCGACCATCTGTTTCGGGGATTCCATCCGAGCCTACGGAATGGGCATGTTCCTCGGCGTTTTGGCGATCGGCTGCATCTGGGAGCTCACCCAGACGGCGACGGCATGGCGAATCGCCGCGGCGCTGATCGCGGCGCTGCTGGGCGTCCACATGCTCTTTTACAACTGCGTGATGCGCTGCGATTCCAACCCGACTCAAACGTGTCACCCGGGGTCAACGACATCGTCTGGGGCGCCGCGGTGGGGGCGGGGATTCTCATCGCGGCGACGGCCCGGTTCTCGGGAATGATGACGCGCGCATCGCGGCGCCGGCGCGACCTGGCCGCGTTCTGCGGCGTCGGATTGATCGTCGGACTCGCCGGATATTGGGCCTTTCTGCGGATTCTGGGCTATCCCATGCAGCCCTGGTATTTCCTGGCCGCGATGGCAATGACCGCCACCTTTCTGGACGGGCTTTTCTGCGCCATCGACTCGGCGCATTTTCGGATTCTCCTGGCGGCCTGCGCCGCCGGCCTGGCGGTGTATTCTGCGCAACCCGTCTGGCAGAACGTCGGCGCCCGGCGGACCAACATCGACGTGGTGGCAACCGACCTTCAGCGTCTGGCCAAACAAGGCGACGTGATCCTGCTCGCTCCCTGGTACGACGCCATATCGTTCCATCGCTATTACCACGGCGCCGTGCAATGGACGACGGTTCCACCCCTTGGGTTCGTGGATTATCAGCGATACGAATTGCTGGTCCCCTTCATCCGCGATCCACACACGATCGATCCGTTGATGGCGGTTCTATTTGGCGCTCTGAAGACCGGCCATCGCGTGTGGGTCGTGGGAGACGATTGGTTTCCGCTAACCCCCCCGAGCGGGCGAAAGTTTCAAACGGAACCGGATCCGCGCGAGGGATGGCGGCCGGACTATTACCAGGAGCAATGGGACGAGCAGGTTTGCTACGACCTGCGGCACAAATCGACGAACTTGTGGATGCCGCCGATCCGATTCGATCAGCCGGTCAGCGAGTTTGAATCGGTCAACTTGACGGAGATATGGGGATGGAAAGGGGATTGATCCGTGATCGCCGGTCCGTTTCAAAGGGAGGTCGGACAAAGCGGGTTGCGAAGGACGGTTGAGGCCGAGCGTGAGCTCGAAACTCATCAACATTTGCCGCCGGCGGCGGCGACTGGATTTTCTTGGCGTTGTCAGACGGCCGCCGCGAAGTTCGGCAGGCCAGCCAGCGGTTTAACCAGCGCCGACGCCCATTGATGTTCGAGTCAAGGCTGCCGATCGGCACGAAAACCATAACCGATAAAAATCTTCTGTCTTACGGCCCGCCGCTGCCATCACGCACCCGAGGCCGGGAGATTCAGGGCGTTTCGACTTGCCAAACCACCCGTTGTCGGCACAATGCCGTCGTTGCGGTGTACGAGGGATTCAACTGTTTCCATCAGGAGGCTGTCTTGAAAAAGATTTGCTGGCCGACTTGTTTTCTGGCGGGGCTGGCGGTGGTTTTGGGGCGGGCGACGGTTCGGGCCGATAGCGTGATCAGCCCGTTCGTCGACTCGCAGACCAACGCGGTGATTTATCTCGACTTTTCCTCGATCGACATGGATAGGATCGACGCCTGGCAGCAGAAGGCGATTGCGGCGATTTCCGATCCGGCGAACCGCGCCAAACAACAGCAGGACGCGCAAACCGGGATCGCACGGGCAAAAAAATGGATTTCCGATTTCAAAACCGCCGGGGGGAAGGATTTATACGTCGTGGTCTCGCTGGCCGGGATCATGCAGGGAGCGCCGGGGGGATTGGTGATCCCGCTCAACGGGGCCGACCCCGAGGTCCTGGCGAAGGTTTTTCCGCAGAGCAATGCTCCACCCCCCGATCCGAACAATCCGAACGCCGCGCAGATCACCCGCATGCAGCCGAAGACCGCGGTGGTCGGGACCGCCATGGTTTATTCCACCGGAGCCGGAGTTGAGAAGCTCCAGACCCCATCGACCGAGCCGCGCCCCGATTTGACCGATGCGTTGACGGCCGGGGGCGCCTCGCCCGTGCGGATCGCACTGACGCCCGGCACGCTGAAGAACAATCCGTTTTTCGCCATGATGATGAACGCCGGGCGGCGCGGGGGCGGGGCCAACCAGCCGGGCGGGCCCCAGATCCCGTTCAGCGAGCCGCAATGGGACTCCGTCACCTGGATGAGCGCGTCCCTCAATCTTCCGCCGAAGGAATCGGCTTCCTGCACCATCCAATGCAAGGACGCCGATTCCGCCACGGCCCTGGCCGACCTGATCAATCAGAAAATACAGGATGGCAAGGCCGACCCCGGCAAGCGCGGCAACATCAGCGCGGACGACTACGATAAACTGATATTGGCCGTGAAGCCGACCGTGACCGGCGCCCAGGTGGTCATCGCGGTCAATCAGGACACCATCGACAACGTCATCGGCCCGATCATGATGCGCGCGATGCAACACGGCGCCCCGGGCCCAGCCGCCCCAGGCCCAGCCACGCCGCCCCCGGCTGATAATAATGGGATGTAATTTAAGCCGATTATTTTTGCCTGTTCTCAGCCGCGGCGGAGGCGTTAGAATGCGCCAGTTGGCGCGCAAGGCCGGGAATATTAAGAACGTCCGGCAAAATGGACCACAGAGAGCACCGAGGCCACAGAGCACACAGAGATAAACGCGGTAAATCAGTCTTTTTCTGTGATCTCTGTGCCCTCTGTGTTCTCTGTGCCGGTTTTTTTTCGCCCTAAACTGCAAAAACCCGCACAAAGGACTTTCCCATGTCGCTTCAATCACTCATCGCAACGGGAACCAAGCTCTGGCTCGATTCCATCGAGCCCCAGTTCGTGCGCAAGAACCGCGCCCTGGGCGCCACCGGCGCCACCTCCAATCCGATCATCATTTCCGACATTCTCAAGTCCGGCTCGCAGGACGATGCGATGACCGCCCTGATGGACGGCGGCGGCACCGATGAGGCTGTCGCCTGGGCTATGACCGACAAACTCGTCTCCGCGGCGCAATCGGTCTTTCTCCCGGTTTGGGAACAAACCCACGGCAATAACGGGTACGTCAGCTTCGAGCTCGATCCGCTGCTGGAGGATTTGCAGTTGGCCCCCAAGTCCATCCCCGAGCGGACTCGGCGCTATGTCGAACTGGGCAAGAAATGGGCCGCGGGACACAAGAACAGGATGATCAAGGTCCCGGCCACCCCCGCGGGACTGGGGGCGCTCGAGGAGTTGGCCGCCGCCGGGGTTACCCTGAACGTCACCCTGATCTTTTCCGAACGCCAATACAAGATCGCCCGCGACAACGTCTGGCGCGGCGCGCAACGCCGCAAAAATGGCTCGAGCGCTTTCAAAAGCGTTTACAGCATCTTCGTCAGCCGCGTCGACGTCTATACCGAAAAATACGTCCCAACCCTTTCGTCCGCCGCGCAGGGATTGGTCGGAATCGTCAACGCCAAGCGGCTTTGGCAACTCAACCAGCAGTTCTGGAAAGACAAGAACCTGCCGTTGCAGCAGGAGATCATTTTCGCCAGCACGGGCACCAAGAAACCGTCCGATCCGCCGGATAAATACGTCGAGGCCCTGGCCGGCAGCGACATCCAGACCAATCCGCCCGCCACCAACGACGCGGTAGAGAAGCTGAACAAAACCTACACTCGGACGGTGGACCAGATGCCGCCCAAATCCGTGCTCGACGACATCGACGCCAAGGTCGATCAGCAGAAGATGGAAGA
>JBEKXM010000222.1:0-7320 GCA_049512115.1 Tepidisphaeraceae bacterium
TTGCCCGACGCCGACCGGAGACGATTGCCCCATTCATCGAAGATGAATTTGATGTTCTTTTCTTTCAACCACGGCATCTTCTCGACATACTTGTCCCATGCCTCAAAGGCTTCGCCGATGCGGTTGGCTAGCCTACGGGCTCTGAACTGCAGCGGATCGAGGACATCGACAAACAGCTGCTTCTCAGCGTCGAATGCCAGGTCAGGATATGCGTAATTATGCTCCGAGAGATAGTCGATGTTGCCGGCGCACTTTTCCAGCAGCCAGCCGTCCCAGTCATATATGCTGCCGAACTCATAGGGTAGCGTTTCAGTGATCGGCGGCTCCCAGATGCTCGGGAAGAAATTGTTTTTCTTCTCCGCGCCGCCCACGGACTTTTCGCAGATGCTGGCTCCGGACACTGTCACCTTGATGTTCGGGTCCACAGTCTTCATGGCTTCGACGATGTAGTTGTGCTTCACCCAGTACTGGTCCAGCGACATGTGGCCGAACTGCCAGCGGCCATACATCTCGTTGCCGATGGTCCAGAGACGAACATTGAAGGGCTCGGGATGGCCGTTTTCCGCCCGCATTTTGCCCATGCGCGTCTCCACGGAACCATTGCAATATTCCACTTCCTCAGCCGCCTCGCGCGCCGAACCGAATCCGCTGTCGATCGCCAAATCGGGCTCGCCTCCGACCAACCGGCAGAGGGCAATGAATTCATGAATGCCGACGTCGTTCGACTCCACCCTGTCGGACCACATCGGTTGCACACGCGGCGGCCGCTTATCCCGATCGCCAAGACCGTCACGCCAGTCGTAAGCGGAGACGAAGTTGCCGCCGGGCCACTTGAACATTTTGAAACCCTCCTCTTTGAAGAGGCGGATCATCCCGGCGTGAAATCCCTGCACATTGTCGGCAGGCATCAGCGAAGCGGCCCCGATGTGAAACGTGCCGCTGCCGGTACCCAGGATTTCCAGGCACGCATCCTCAGTGTCGGCCGGCGAGGTGAACTTGAGCGGGAATTTCCGGTACTCGCGCGCGAGCGATGGGATTGGAATGGTTTGAGATTCGCCGGCGCCTGTCCCCCAAACCAAACGGACCAAAATCTTGGCGCCGGGATCGCCGGCAAGATAAATGCGGCCTTCGTAAGACTTGCCGCGGCCCAGGCGCAGTTTGGACTGCTGAATGCCGCGGGGCTCGGAGCCGTCAAGCTCAACGCGCGGGCTGTGCTTGCCGACAAACGGCCGCATGGGGTCCATTTCGACGGTTCCTGCCGGCCCAACTGGCTTGAATGGCTCGCCCGCAAAGCGGCGTAAGAAGGGGTTCGTTAGCGCCGCCGCGACTGCACTGGTAATCGGGTTAGCAAATTTCCTGTCGGTCAGCATCTCGGCCCACACTCCTGTGGTCGCCGGTTCCATGTACCCTCCGAAAATCAGCGGAGAAACCGGCTCGCCGCTCTTGGACGCATCGATTGTGACTTGGAGGTTTTCTGCCGTAGCGGCGAAGGCCGTCATCCCTTGTTGCATCATGGCGGCGCCCGCCACTGAAGCCGCTAAGAATTCACGTCGATTCATTGGCATGGCATATTCCCTTCTTTTACTGAATTCGCAGGTTCACAAAGCGCTCAATTTGGACAAGAACATTTTCAACAAAGAAAGTACCACATAGGCTCAGAGGAACTGATTTTCCTCTCCCCTTATCGTCAGGCTGAGCCCAACTCCGCGCTCCGTTCACGGAAAGCGCACTGCCGTGGTTGAAACTGGTTGCGAGTTCAATGCAGACCTACCGCTCCGGTTGGTGCGGCAGTTCGACGCTCCAGCACAATGGGTTTGTCCGTGGATGCGTTCTAGCTTGGCGTGCTTGAGGTTGCGAGGCAAGCATTTCTCGGCGCCGCTTAAGGGAATTGTGCCGCCCGCACGCGAGCGGATGGCCCGGAACAGCGGCTTTACTTGCCCGGTTCGCTTAAGGTGACGGTCAGGCCCTTGATCGGCTTGTCGTTGGCATCCAGAAACCGGGCGCAGAAGTCGGTGGCTCCGCCGCCATTGATCACCGCAGCGCGCACGACGTTTGGCCCTTTCTTGAGCGTCATCCGCTTCGAGACGCCGTCGTCGATTACTGTCTGGATATCGCCGTAAATCCCGATGACCTCCTGGCCGTTGACCCACCACACCGAGGCGGCATTAGAGCCGATGGCCAGACGCACGTCGTGCATCTCCTCCGGGCTGTTGACGATGGTGACCGCCCAGAACAAAACATTGCTCGTCGGCTTACCCAGCGAATAAGCGAAGTGATACAGGTTCACGTTGTACAAACGCGTGTCCACAGCGTGCCAGGTGAGCGTTGAGCCACCGACCGTTTCCTTGTCGCCATCGTGAGGGATGACAGTGTACTGGTCGGGAAAGTACTCCTTCTTCACCATCGCCTGGACTTCGTGCTCTGTCAGTCCATTCACGCCGATCGGCTCCAGCAGAAACCAGCGCTTGATAAATCCGTCGGCGCCGGTCAGGAGTGCGGGCGTTGCGGGGCTTGTCAGCGTAGGCACATACGATTTCGGCGCGGGGGCTTGACCAGTCATCGCAACAAGCGTCAAGCCCGACAGGACGGCAAGTGCTGATACGAGATATTTCCGGTACGCATTCATCGAAGATCCTTCGCGGACTTGCCGCATTCATTCAAGATCGATTGTCGATTCACTGTCTAAGGTCGATTAACGGCCTAAGGCGTCTTCAGCAGCCAGCGTTGCTTGTCGCTCTTCGGGTCGAATTTCGACAACGTCGCGAAGCTGGCGCCGACAGCCGAAAGGGCCAGCGGTTGCTGGGAGTTGGGAACCGCCTTGGGCATGATGCGCCAGGAGCCATCGGCAAGTTGATCGAAACGCCACAATTGCTCCGGTGCGCCAGTGAAGGCGGGTAGGACCACCAACTCCGCGTCCGCGGTGGCGGCCAGCGTGCGGTCTGTGCCTGCAATGGTGATTTTGAAATAGGGAGAGCCGGGGTAGCCGCCGGCGTCTGGGACGGGTGTAATCTGCCACTTCTGCTGCGCCTGGCAAAGGTAGTTGGACATGCCGGCATCGACGTTGCCCGCAGGCCAATCCTTATCAATCTGTGCGGCATCCTGGTCCGGAATCGGTTTCCCCGTTCCAGCAAACATCCCCCCTGGGAACCCGCCGCTAGGACCACCAGGACCACCCGGACCGCCCGGCTGTGCGCCAGCGCCAGGTCCCGAGCTAGGTTCCGTCCGGTTGCCGGCTGGCGGCGGCCCGCCTCTGAAACGCCTTACCCAGCCACCCACAGGTACGCCCTCTACGGCCATGTCCAGCGCAGTACCGGTGCGCACGGATTGGATCTCATACGTGCCTTCTTTGAGGTTCTCACCGGCAACCGGCCATCCGTCTTTCCAGAGCAGCGGGCGAATATCGAGCACGCTCGATCCGCCCCGGTCAAGATCGGCCTCCCAATGCATCGAAAACTTCTGCACGCCATCACCGAGATTGAGCAGACCAAAATGGCCGGCCCCAATGGTTCGGCCACCCGAGCCGATCAACAGCTTGCCTCCGCCCTGGATCATGTCCACGCCCTCGGCGTCGAGGAAAGGACCTGTCACCTTCCGCGATCGCCCCACCCGGATGTTATAGCCGGAGTTGGCGCCGGCGCAGCAACTGCCGTGCGTAGCCAGCAGGTAATACCAGCCATCGTGGTAGATCATGTCCGAGGCTTCGCAGTTGATCGCCAGATTGAGGGGCGGAACCTTGAAACTCAGGCGCCCGCCCGTCTTGGGATTCAGCTCGACCAGGCGGATGTAGCCGAAATACGAGCCGTATACCAGCCATAGCCTGCCGGTAGTCGGATCGAGAAAAACCCCCGGATCGATGGCATTGCTGTCCTCCACACCATTCGAGTTCACGACCATGCCGCCGTCCACCCACTTGTAATCGGGAGAATTCGGGTCGACGGTCTTACTCCAGATCATGTCGATCTCGGCCTTGGGCTGTGGCCCAGTGCCCCGGGCCACATACATATAAAACCGGTCACCGAGATATATCACGTCGGGGGCTGCCCCGACACGGGAAGGCGTAACCCCGCGGCGCCACGTCCAGCCGTCGTCGGAAACCAGAGAGCGGCCTCCCGTCCCATAAACGTAGTATTTGCCGTGGTCCACGACGATGGTGGATGGATCGTGGATTCCGATCTCGCCGTCCAGCGCAAAGGTTGTGGAGGCGAGGGCGAGAAAGACTGTCAGGAGAGCGCATTTCATATCAATGCCAGTGTTGTGGCGCATGGAATAACCCCGCGTATCTGTTGGTAAGTCCTACAGGCTCGACGTAGTGCTCCCCAAGGACCACACGTCGGTGGCTCGCTCCAATTGTTGGGTTCGGCTTCCCATGGGACGTTTTCGTCTCCCCTGAAGTTTCAACATCACTTCCTTACAGTTGCTCAGGATGCCGAGTTGAAAACCACCGGAGTGCTGCGACTGAGCCCGCGCGACGGAGTGGACTTTCATTTCCGCCCAAAACCACAGGTGCTATCGACCCGCAGCCGCTGTCCGCAACGAAAAGAGCGAACCGCGGGCCGCAATGAACAGGGTTTTCTTATCGGTTCCTCCGAACGCCAGGCTTCCCGGACGCTCCGGAATCTCCACGACGCCAAGCTCCCGTCCGCTGGCGTTGTAAATGTAAAGCTGGCCTCCAGCCACATACACATTTCCGGCTGCATCGGTCACAACACCGGTTCCTCCGCGCGGCGCGAACTCCGTTGCGGTCACGTGCTCCAGGCTGTCGAGTTTCAAACGATAGACAGCGTCATCATCCTCACTTACCGCCAGGTGGTCATCGCCGACATGGAAGAGCTGCCACTGCGATCCCTGCAGCATGGGCAGCCAGTTTCCCCCGGCCGTGATTGCATTCGTGGCGCCCGGAGCATAGAAGTAACTCCGCGCCTGGTTGGTGACCACCGCCACGATCGCCATGTTGCTGTGCGGCGCGTAAATTACTCCGCGATGCTCCATCTGCCACACCAGCGTCTCCATGCTGTTGTGCAATCCAACTGGCAGCATCAGATTGGTCCCACTCACCGGCGCATCTGCGGGCTCGATCGTCGTTGCCTCTCCTGTCTTCGTGTCCACTGCGAAAACCGACCGGCTGTAATCCAGCACCAACAACGATCCGTCCCCTGCAAACCCCGCCGCCATCGGCGTCGTCACCTTGTCAGTCAGGATTTCAGCCTTCTTCGCATCCGCGTTCCATCGGTAAATCCGATGCATCGCCGCATCGGTAAAATACAGCTGCCCCGCATCGTCAACGGTGAGCCCGGAGAGATTACTGAAGCCGCTCGTAAGCCGCTCCAACCTTGCCCCAGCCGCAAAAACATCCGCAGGCAGCGGCAACGGAGCGCCAATCTTGACCGTAGAGTTCAGCGTGAACACTGTGAGGTCATGTGCCCGGACCCGGACACCGCTGGTCTGATCAAAGAGACTGTTGTCAAACGCCAGCCGCGTCATGCTGAAGTTATGCACATTCTCAAAGTGAATGCCGGTTGAATTCGCTGCTTCCACTGCATTCAGCTTAGGCAGTACGTTGCGCGAGACTCGATACATAAACAGGTTGGCGAACACCATATGATGCGCGTCCGCGAGATCCACCGAAAAGGATTCTGCGCCGGCCGGGTTCTCTTCCTCCGTCTGCAGCGCATACACCGTCCAGTTTGACGCGTGATGGAATTGCGTCTCGTGGTGCATATGGTGCTCGCAAGACATCTGGTAGACCACGCTCGGCGTGGTTGTGTTTTCCACCAGCAGCCCAGCCTTCGCCAAAGTATTCGCCGTCCATATGCCGCGGAAGATCCCGCCGCCCCCATCCCTCACCCATAGGCTCGGATATTGCGTCTCCACATACGCCGCGATATTTTGTGGCGGCTGCGCAGGTCTGGGGAGATTCGGGGCCAGCAGGGCGTTTCCGCGTCCCGGCCCAAACCTGAAGTTCACATCCTCCACCATGGAGCGAGGTCCCGCACGCCACACCAGCCCCGCCGCCCGCCGAGCCATATTCGAGGTCGTGATCCCGATCCCGGTAAGAATCGCTGCTCCACCTTTCGCGCTCTCGACCACCGGCACAGGCTCGCCTTCGCCCGTGAAGTTCGCCGCATCATCTGTCACCGTAATCAGCGTGGTGCTCGGGTTGAAGCCAATCAACACGCTATCCGCCCGCAGCCGCAGGGTGTTCGTCACCCGGTAGGCGCCGCTCGGGAAATAAAGCACCCGATGCCCGTCGATCGCCGCCTGCAGCGCCGCCGTATCATCCGACCCGTCTCCTTTGGCGCCGAGCGTCCGCACGTTCACCCACTCTTGCATCGGCGGCAGCAACGGAATATCGGAGGGAGGGAGCGCGGTTCGGCCCCCCCCGGCAAGTTCTTGATGACGAACTTGCACGCCCCGCTCGCGCCCGTCGGGGCCAATCTCTACGCCGATCGTCAGGTGCTCCTCGACATAAGGATGGGAACTCCCTTTCACTGCAAACATCCCACTCGATCCGGTTTCTCCTTGCACCATCTGGGGCACGTTCCTGCACACCACATGGTCCAGTGTGACTTCGTGATGCGCCTTCCGCGCATCGCCAAGCACCACCGCCGACCGGCCAATGTCCTCCAGCAACAGGTCGCGTCCAAACAGCTCCTCTGTCATTGCAGGAGCGATTTCGACCGCTATCGGCGTTCGCGAAATCCGATCGCGCACCAGAGTCATGCCCACTTCCTGCGTGTGGATTGCCGCGCGCCTCTGGCCCGTCAAGCGCGAATCCATCAGCAGAAATTGCCATGCCGGCGACGTCCGGACCGAGATGATGCCGTACTCTCCACCTTCGATCTGAAGGTCGATTGCACCGTTTCCCACGTCCTCGAGCGCGGCCCGCCCATCCCCAACCTGGAACCGCATGTGCTGAAGAAATGAGTGCTGCGCCACGTGAAACCGCACGGCAATCGCCGCCGGGTTCCCCTTGCCGATCTCGAAGTCCAGATTGCTGATTCCGCTATATAACGTAAATTCGTTCGCATCGACCACAGGTTCGCCCGGTGCTGGACGCCGCGAGGCAAACTGCAACATGTATCGGCCTGTCCCAAGAAATTCGTGGCCCTCCTGGAACCCAGGCGTGTTTGGTCCCAAAACAAACACGGGGCGATGCTCGCCATACCCGATGAGCCGTATCCCTGTCCACAGGTGAATCGTCCGGCTGATTCGATATATCCCCTCCGCGACAAAGACGACGCCTTCCCCCGTTGTCTCTTGTACGCGATCGATCGCTGCCTGGATCGCCGCAGTATCGTCCCCCTTGCCATCCCCGGCAGC
>JBEKXM010000223.1:0-7303 GCA_049512115.1 Tepidisphaeraceae bacterium
GTCGGGATTGCGGTAGAAGACTTCGACGTATTCCCTGTATCTGGCGGCGACGGTATGGATCGTGGGGCCTTCCAATGCCGGCCTGGCGGCGTCCCTTCGCCAAGCCCGGTCGGCCACGTTGGCGTTGTCTCTCCACCGCACAATGAGCTGGTGATAGCGCTTGTGGCTGTCGGCATCCCCGAATGGCCCAAGAAGAAAGTCCAGCCCGTTCAGCGTGACGATTGCCTGGCCGGACTGGCGATGCAGGCGGTACGCCGGATCGGCATCGTGTTTGAGCTTTGGCATAAGGAAGCCTCAAGCAAGAACGGAAGGATTTTCCGTTTTACCCGTGGCTTCCTTAGCCTGCGGCCGACAGCCGGCCGCGAACAGTCCTTGAGGAATCAGGATTTACATTCCAATGGGCGATACAGGGCTCGAACCTGTGACCCCCAGCGTGTCATGCTGGTGCGCTAGCCAACTGCGCCAATCGCCCGTGCTTCGCCAATGTTATCCGCAGTCCCATCAACCGGCAAGCCGGCCCGCCGAACGTCGCCGGCCGAGCAGCTTCCACATGCTGAATCCAGCGACGATCACCGCCAGACCCAGGATCATGCTGATGCTGAAAGCATAGCTCTGCCCGTGCAGGCGCAGCGTGAAAACCGCCGGCTCGACTCGGATCAATTCCAGCATGTACCGCGCCAAGCCTTCCAGAATCAACATCAACGCGAAAACGCGCCCGTCGAGGTGTGGCAGGCCAAGGTAAACGATTAGCAGCACGGCCAGGAGAAACGCCGTGAATGAGCTGTATAGCTGCGTCGGATGGACCGGAAGGGCGGTCACGACGCGAAGTCGTGGGATGTACGAGGGGGAAAGAACGTCGGGATTCAGCGGGGTCCCCAGCGTGCTCCGCAGATCTGCCGGAACGATCATTTTCCCGGCGGCGTATTGATCGAGATACGCGTTGGAATAATAGGGGAATCGCACGGCCCACGGTAGATCGCACTGTGCGCCGTAGCAGCACCCGTTCAGAAAACAGCCGATGCGCCCAAAGCCCAGGCCGATCATGACGACGGGCGCAACGATGTCCATCCCGACCAGGATTTTCGCCTTGCGCCACAGCCCGTACGCGATGCAGCAGGGCGTCGCCAGCAGAAATCCGCCGTAAAACGTCAGGCCTCCTTCGCGGGTGTTCACGATATTGTGAAGGTTCTGTGCGATGGTGAGATCGGCGCGGGTGTATTCGTGGATATTCTCCAGCACGTGACAGAGCCGCGCCCCGATGACGCCCGTGGCCACGGCGATCAGGGTGGCATCGACGAAATGATCCGGGTTCATGCCCTTGCGCACCGCCAGCCATCGCGAAGTTTGCACGCAAGCCAGGAACGCGATCACCAGCATCAGGCCGTAGCCGTACACCGGGATGACGTGGCCAAACAAATGAATGCGGAACAGGACCTGGAGCATAAGAGGCTATCGCATGGTCAGGTGACGGTTGGCTGATCGATGGCCTGCACGGCCTGGTTGCGCTCGTTGACGATCACGATGCGCGAGGTATGCCCCTCGAGCTCGTTTGATTCGGCCAGGACGAAGCTCATGATGATGACCTTGTTGCCGACCTGACACAGCCGCGCCGCGGCGCCGTTGATCCCGATGATCCCGCTGCCGCGCTCCCCAGGAATGACGTACGTCTCGAACCGGTTCCCGTTTTCGCAGTCCGCGACAATGACCGCCTCATTGGGCAACAATCCGCTGGCCACCAGCAGATCGCGGTCGATCGTGATGCTCCCGTGGTAATCCGCGTCGGTCATGGTCACTGTCGCGCGGTGGATTTTTGCCTTGAGCAGTTTAACCAGCATTTCGTTATAATTGTATTGAATGGGAGGCTGCGTGTCAGGCTTGCCGCCGGGCACGCTCTGGATTTAGAGACTATCTCAAAACCTAATGAGCCAGCGACGACACTATTTTGGGCCGGCATCAAGCAGCGACGACGAGTCGTATTCAAATGGATACGGCGAGGAGGAGCGACGCCGAGGTCGGCCCAAAAGAGTGTCGCCTTCGGTGGCCAGGGCGGAGGCGAAGCCTACCGCGAAAAGGCCCGTCTGCCGCGTTGTCGGGCCTCAACGTATGGCATGCGGATACGCTTCGGCCCTCCGCCTTGCATCCAGGCCTTTTCCTGGCCATCGCTGGCTCATTAGGTTTTGAGATAGTCTCTTAATGCGGCATGACCTCCGGAGGTTGTATGTACTCTGGGAAATGCGGCCTTGCATCGGTTGTTGGGGATGTGATTCGGGCGAGGCGGGGTTTGGCGACGGCGGCGGCGGTGGGATTGGCGGGGGCCGCGGCCGCGACCGCCCGGGCGGCCGCCCAGATCGGCGACGTCTTCGTCATCTCCTTCGAAAACCACAACTGGACCCAACCCAACGGAAACGTCTCCAACAACGGCAACGTCGAGCAGATCGCCGCCAACCCCAGCGCTCCCTTCATCAACAGCCTGGTCAACGGCACCGCCACCGCTCTGGTCAACGGCGTCCTGACCAACCTCAGCGCCCAAACCTCCTACACCCGCACCTATTACAACGCCACCGCCAACGAGTCCAACGTCCAATTCGTCCATCCCTCGGAGCTCAACTACATCTGGTCCGAGGCCGGCTCCAGTCTTGGCGTGACCACCGATGACGCGCCGTACACCAGCACCGGAAGTCCCCAAAACGTCCAGACCACGACCCAGCATCTCAGCGGACTTTTGCAGTCGGCGAACATTTCCTGGAAGGCGTACGAGGAGGACGCGGACATCAATACCTCCACCGGCGCTGTACTCCCGCAGAGCCAGTGGACCGTTCCCCTGAACACCAGCGAGGGCACAATCTCCGGCGCCAACCCTTACAACGGGAGCAACCAATACGGCTATCTGGTGCACCACGATCCTCAAGTATTCTTCACGGATACCGATGGCGGGTACAATACGGGTACCTCTAATTCCGAAGTCTCGCATTATGCCCCGCTCCAGCAATTGCAGACCGACCTCACCAACAACGGGGTCGCGCGCTACAACTGGATTACGCCGGACGAATTCAACGACATGCACACGCCCCTGTCGAATGGTTTCACCTATCACGGAACGCATTTGACCGGCGATTCGGCACAGATCGCGCAGGGCGACAATTTCCTGTCGATTGTGGTCCCCCAGATCATGAGTTCCGCTGCCTACCGCAACAACGGGGCCATCGTAATATGGATGGACGAGACCGAGCCCGACGCCAACGGCGACAATCAGGACGACTTGAATCACACCCTGCCGGAAATCGTGATCTCGCCGCTGGCCCACGCCAACGTCGGCGGCGTGCCCTATGACAGCACCATCGCCCAATATACGCATTCTTCGGATTTGCTCACGATGCAGCAGATTTTCCAATTGCCCGCTCAGACCTCCAACGGCGCGCTCGGCGATGCCGCCAACGCCGCGAATTTAGCCGATCTGTTTCAGCCCGGCGTGATCCCGACCAGCATCATCACCGTTCAATCGATCACCTGGACGAACGCCGGCGGCAACAAGCTCTGGGACATCGGCTCCAGCTTCAACTGGACCAACGGTTCTTCCAACACCGTGTTCGAGTCCGGTGACGCGGTGACGTTCAACGATTCCAACGGCGGCAACTACGCAGTGACGCTGAATGCCACCCTCAGCCCCGGCTCGGTCACCGTCAATAACAATTCCAACAACTACACCATCACCGGCACGGGCAAAATCGCCGATGCCGGCTCATTCACAAAATCCGGCAGCGATACGCTGACGCTTGGCGCCGCCCTGACCGCCGGCAGCGTCACCATCTCCAACGGAACCGTCAAACTGGCCGCCAATACGACCCTCGGCAGCGGCGCGGTGACCAGCAATGTCAACCTCACCTCCCTGTCGATCACCGGCAATGGTGTGCTGGACGTGAACAACAACCACGTCATCATCGCCTACGGTTCCTCCGATCCAATTGCGACGATCGCCGGCTACCTCAAATCCGGCTACAACAGCGGCGCCTGGAACGGCCCCGGCATCATCTCCTCCGCCGCACAAACCAAAACCAACGGCCTGTCCTACAGCCTCAGCTACGCCGACGGCAAAGACGGCAAGGTCTCCGGCCTATCCTCCGGCCAGATCGAAGTGAAATACACCCTGCTCGGCGACGCCAATCTTGACGGCGTGGTCAACGCCGCCGACTTCACCATCCTGGCCGCGAACTTCAACCAGCCCGTCACCGCCTGGGACCAGGGCAATTTCAACTACGACGGCCTGGTCAACGCCGCCGACTTCACTGACCTGGCGGCGAACTTCAACCAAGGCGTGAGCGGCGCGGCATCGGCCGGCGACGTCGCGGCCTTGGACGCCTTTGCCGCAGCCAATGGGTTGTCGGTGAATGTTCCGGAGCCGAGTTTCATAACATTGGCGGGCTTCGCGGTGGCCGCTGGTTTGCAGCGACGATCGCGCCGGCGGCAAGCGTAAGCGCGGACTGCTAAATAGATGTCCGTGATTCTGCGACAACCCTCTGCCGGTTAGCCGCGTCGCTCGCGACGCGCGTTCTTTGGGGTGTCCCCGAATTGCGAACCTTCATTTACGGAACGAGCACCACATTGTCGATCAGCCGCGTCGCCCCCACCCGCGCGGCCACAGCCAGAACGGTCGGCTTGGATACCACTTCAACGTTCTTCAGCGTCTCTGCATCCACCGCCGCAACGTAATCCACCGACAACGGCACTCGCCCCTGGCTGCCGGGATCCAGCAGAATGTTTTGCATCGTCGCCAGCAGCCGATTGGTTTGCCGCACCCCTTTGCCGAACTCATCCCGGGCCGCCAGCAGCGATTTGCTGATCGACAGGGCGCGCTCCCGTTCACCCGCGGTCAGATATTGATTGCGGCTGCTCATCGCCATCCCGTCCGGATCGCGCAGCGTCGGGCAGGGGATGATTTCGATCGGCCAGTCCAACGCCGCCGCCATCGCCTTGATGATAAGAAACTGTTGGTAATCCTTCTGCCCGAAGCACGCCGCCTGCGGACGCATCACGTTGAACAGTTTGGCGACGACCTGGCAGACGCCCGGAAAATGGTGCGGCCGGATGCGGCCCTCCAGCACCCCGCTCAGGTTCGGTATGTCCAGATGCACCTGGGCCGCGAGGTGGGGGGGATACATCTGTTCCGGCGGGGGATTGAACACCAGATCGACGCCCGCATCCCGGCATTTCGCCAGATCGGCCTCGATCGGACGCGGATATTTCGTGAAATCCTCCCGCGGGCCGAACTGCGTCGGATTCACGAAAATGCTCACCGCCACCTTCTCCGCGTGCTTCCGGGCGATGTCCACGAGCGACAAATGCCCCGCGTGCAGCGCCCCCATGGTCGGCACCAGCGCTAGCCTCCCAAGCTTCTCTCGTTCCACGCGGCAATCGGACAGCGTTTGTACGACGATCATGTTGTTGCCCCGAATGTACCACGAACAGGACGTTTGCGGCTATCATGGGAACGATAAATTGGAAATCCAAATGACCCATGACAAATCAAACCTCTTTTCCCCCTCCCCATGTACTCAGGGGGAGGGCAGGGGTGGGGGTTCTTGCTTGGATTCCCCAGGTTTTCAGCCGAGCGAAATCAAATACCAACCCGGAGATAGACGCATGAAGTGGATCGCGATCTTAACGATCTATTTGACGGCGGCATCGGCATTGGCACAGACAAGTCCGTCAACCGAGCCGGCCGACCAGGCCGCGACCCGGCCGCAGCGCGCCGGCGCCGAAGACAAAATTTCCGTGACCCATCATTCCCTGGCCATTGGCCAGGCGACGATCGACTACCAGGCCCTGGCCGGCACGATCATGGTGAAGGACGAGGCCGGCAAGCCGCGCGCGAGTTTCTTTTTCGTCGCCTACCTGAAGGAGCCGGCGCCGAGGCCCGAAGATCGGCCGATTACCTTCGTGTTCAACGGCGGCCCCGGCGCCGCGGCGGTTTGGCTCCATTTGGGCGCCGTCGGGCCCAAACGTGTGGAACTCGGACCGGACGGAATCCCCTCCGCCCCGCCGCATCGCCTCATCGACAACGATCAGACCTGGCTGGACTCCACCGATCTGGTTTTCATCGATCCGGTCGGCACCGGCTTCAGCCGGCCCGCCGAGGGGCAAAAGGCCTCCGAGTTCTACGGCGTCCAGCCCGACCTCGATTCCATCAGTGATTTCATCCGCCTCTTCCTCACCCGCTACGAGCGATGGAACAGCCCCAAATTCCTCGCCGGCGAAAGCTACGGCACCACCCGCGCCGCCGCTCTCTCCGCCAAACTTTTGGATACCTACGGCATCGATCTCAACGGCATCATCCTGATCTCGACCGTCCTGAATCTCGAAACGCTCGATCCCGGCGACGGCAACGAATTGCCCTTCGCCTTGTATCTTCCCTCCTACACCGCCATCGCCTTGTTTCACCACAAGCTGCAAACCACCGACGAGGACCACCTCCTCGCCGAGGTGCGGGATTATGCCCTGCACGATTACGTTCAAGCCCTGGCCAAGGGCGGGGCGCTCACCAAGGACGAGCGTGCCGACGTCATCGCCCACCTCGCCCGCTACACCGGCTTGACCCCCGACCTGATCGATCGCGCCAACCTGCGAATCGATCCCACCATGTTTCGCAAGCAGTTGCTCAGCGATGCGCACTTGATCCTGGGTCGTTTCGACGCCCGCATCACCGGCCTTGACGCCAATCCCCTCGCCTCCGACCCCCAATACGATCCCAGCCTGTCTCTCTATTTGCCGGTGTACACCGGCGCGTTCAACGATTACGTTCGCCGCCAATTGAAATTCGAATCGGACCTGAAATACGGCGTGCTCAACCCCGTCGGCCCCTGGGATTTCGGACCCCAGGGAATGGGATACCTCAACGTCACCGGCTCCCTTCGCTCCGCCATCCTGGAGAATCCCCATTTGAAAGTCCTGGTGTGCAGTGGATACGAGGATTTGGCCACGCCGTTCCTGGCCACCAAGTACACCTTCGACCATCTCGACCTGCTCGATCGCCTCCAGGCGAACGTAACCCAGACGTTCTACCACTCCGGCCACATGATCTACCACGATCCCGCATCTCTGAAGCAGTTGAAGGCCAACGTCGCCGCGTTCATCGCCGCCGCGGCGAAGTAGGGGGGTGATCCGCTCAATGCTGGCGCCGCCTCTTTCCCCCTCGCCCGGTACTCCGGGAGAGGGTTGGGGTGAGGGTCTTTGCGGAGACCGATCGGCCGAACAATCGGCAGACCCTGCAAATGGCATTGCTGTACGCGGGCCAGGTGGTGTTTTGCAG
>JBEKXM010000224.1:0-7301 GCA_049512115.1 Tepidisphaeraceae bacterium
CGACCGCGCCGGCGACCGCGCCGGCCACCATGCCGTCGTCGGGGAAATATCTGACGATGGAGGATGTTTACGCGATTCGGCGTGCGGAGTTGTTGCCGGACGAACAGGTCCGGGTTGAATTTTCCAACAACGTGCGCAAGCGGTATCTGGATTCCGGGGGCGATGGGGCGGCGTTTTATGGGGAAAGCGAAACGCAGCAGGCGATGGACATCGTCCAAAGCGGAGATGCGAATCTGGCGAAGGACGTGCACATCGTTTCGGACCCGCGGGTGATGGGGCAGTTCCGGGTGTCGGTTCAGCGGCGGATTCTGGCGGGTTGCGCGGCGGCGGGTTGTCACGGCGGGGCGGGGGCGGGCGGGTTCGTGCTCTATCCGGACGCCAGGGAAATCCTGCCCGCTTACACCAATTTCTACATCCTCCAGCAGACGGGCCGAAAACTGGCCGGCGGCGACACGATCGGCAATGGGCCGGTGTATCGGCCGATGATCGACCGGCTGCACGTTGATTCATCGCTGCTGCTGCAATTCGCGCTTCCACCTTCGCAGGCTTGGGCGCCTCATCCCAAGGCGATGGGTTTCAAGCCGATGTTCGGCAGCCCGAATGATCCCGGCTATCAGGCGATCTGCCGTTGGATCGAGTCGTTGAACGCGATCGTTCCGGATTATGGAATTACGTTTGAGATTCCAGTCGGCGGTGCGCCGGCGAGGAAGGGACCGTGAAAGGAATTGCCTATTGCCTATTTCCTATTGCCTATTGAAATGCCGGACATCGCGATCCTCGTTCTTCAAATAGGAAATAGGCAATAGGCAATAGGCAATAGTCCATCAACGGGTTCGCATGACGCCGCAACTGTACCTGATTTTGCTGCTGGGGATTCTGCTGGTTGGGGTGTCGGCGGGGGGGGGTTCGCAGTTTCGTTGCCGGAGGAAACTGCGTGCGTGCGCCGGGAGATGGAACATGCACTTCGCGCCCGGAGACCGGCTGGCGCTGGCGCGGCGGATCGTGGGGCACTTTCCGGTGCCCGGCGCGGCCAGCATCAGCGTGCGCGATCTTCTGTACCGGACGGCGGAGAACCGGCATCAATATCTGTTCACGGTGGATTACACGGTGGGGGTGATCCGGGGAAAAGTGGGGCAATCGCGCGTGGCCGGTTTCAGCGAGCCGGTCTCCCGTGGCGGCCGGGAAGAGGGGGCTGAGCCGGTTCTGACGCTGGCGCCCGGCGAACTGAGCGGCCCGGCGGCGTACGAGCATATCCTCCAAACCCTCCATTTTTCCCGCATTTAACCTGGCGCTGGACGGGTTGGCGGGGCAGGGCCGGGAAGATCGGCAGTGGGTCAATTTGGAATTTCCCATGGCCCAAGGGAACCCACGGATGGCTATCCGTGGGCTTTCGGGAGTGAAACTGTACCACTACAGGAGGATCGGTTTTCGTTTTGTCCTTTTTCCCGGTGCGGGTTTGATTTAGACTTTACGGTTGAGATGGCCTCCGAGCGATCGCAGAACCTCACTTCGGGCACGGGGCAGAACCGCGTTTCCGGACAACGCGAACAGTTCTCCGCCGAGGAGTTGGCCATCATCCTGTCGCATTTCGACGTGGGGTTGATCGACTCGATCGTGGAATTTCCGCGGGGCTCGCGCAAGGCGCCGAAACTTCTGATCGTCGGCGAGCAGGGCAAGTTCCTCCTGAAGCGCCGGGCGCGCGGGAAGGACGATCCGTTCAAGGTGGCGTTCACCCATGCGCTTCAGCTTCACCTGGCGAACAAGCAGTTCCCGCTGCCGCATCTGATCGGCACGCGGAAGGAAAATAACTCGATGCTGCAATGGCGGAACGGGGTGTACGAGATGTTCGAATACATTCCGGGGCAACCGTATCCGCAGACGCTGGAATCGACGTTCGATGCCGGACGAATCCTGGCGCTGTATCACAAGCTGCTGGAGGAATTCAAATCCGAATGGCAGCCTCCGAGCGGCAGCTACCACGCGGCATCGGCGGTGGATTCGGGACTGCGCGCGATCGCGGCGGGCGTCGCGGACACCGAGGAAAACCGCGACGTGGTCCAGCTCCTGCGGTTGCTTCTGGAGTCCTATCGGAAGAGCACGGAAAGAGTGAATTCGCTGGGAATCGACAACTGGCCGAAGCAGATCGTGCATGCCGACTGGCATCCGGGAAACATGCTGTTCCGGGACAACCGTGTGGTGGCGGTGATCGACTATGACAGCGCGCGGCTGCTGCCGCGGATCATCGACGTCGCCAACGGCGCGTTGCAGTTTTCGATCATCGGCGGGGACGACGACGTTTCCAAATGGCCGGATTATCTGGACGAATCCCGATTCAAGCGGTTTTTGCGCGGATACGATGAGGTGATGCTGATTTCGCAGGCGGAGATTCGGGCGATTCCGTTTTTGATGATCGAGGCGCTGATCGCGGAGGCGGTTTTCCCGATCGCGCAGACGGGGTCGTTCGGAAAGGTTGATGGAATGCCGTTTCTACAGATGGTGCAACGAAAGATCGGCTGGATTCAAAAGAGTTACGACCGGCTCGTCGAATTAGCCGATGGTTAATCCTCGTGAGCAAGTTTTTCTTGTTTCATCGCCGAAAGTTGAGCGGCCCGGCGCGGTATCGCGGGTTGGGGGTTGGGCTGTTTTTGTTGCTGGCGATCGCGGCCGCCGGCCGGGCCGATCCGCCGCGGGTGCAATCCCTGATCGTTCAGCTTGGCAGCGATAATCCGCAGCTTCGGCAGGAGGCGCTGAGCCAACTGATGGAGTTGAAAAAACAAGACCTTCCGGCCCTGCGGGCGGCGGCGCTGGCGCAAAGCCCGCTGCTTCCGGGCCAGATTGCCGGCCTCCGCCAGGCCGTCAGGCAGATATTCATCGCCGGTGAAAGATACCGCGTGGACCCGGAAGTTCCCGGTGGATTCATCGGCCTGTACTGGCCGCAGCCGGAGGTCCCAATCAACCCATCCGCCGAAGGCATCCTCGTCGATGACGCCGTCGTCGAGCGAATCCCCGGCTTTCCCGCGTATCGCCTGATTCAGCCCGGCGACGTTATTGTCCAGATCCTTGAATGTCCCGGGGTGCAGCTGCACGGCAACGTCGAACTTGTGCATATCGTGCATCGCATGTGGCCGGGAGAGGTGCTGCATCTGAAGGTTCTGCGTCTTGGCCGGCCGATCAACGTGGCGGTGGTGCTGGATTTTATTCCCATCGAGCTGAAAGCGATCAACACCGATTCCTGGATGCAGAACCGCAACCAAAAAGCCGAGGAATATTGGAACCGGGAGTTTTCCGTGCTGGATAGCGGAGGCAATGCCTTCCGCCCGGCCAGCGGGGCCGGGTCCGCTCAGGCATCAACAGACTGGCGACGATGAACGAATCCCAACGTCGGATGCTCGAATCGCTTTCGGCCTGCCGGCGCGTGCTGGTGACGACGCACGTGCGGCCGGACGGGGACGCGCTGGGGACGGCGGCGGCGATGGCGCTGGGATTGCGCCGGCGGCAGATCGACAGCCGGGTGCTGCTTTTCAGCCGGCTGCCGGCGAAATACGCCTTCGTGCTGAAGGAAAACGCGATCGGCTATGACGAAGTGGATGCGGGTTGGCCAAGGGACTTTTCCACCGAAGCTTACGATGCGCTGCTGGTGGTGGACACGGGGACGTGGTCGCAATTGCCGGGCTTGCGCGACCGGCTCGACGGCTGGAAAAAGCCGCGGCTGGTGCTGGATCACCATCTGACGCAGGAAAGCTGGGCGGACGTGAAACTGGTCGAAACCGAAGCCGCCGCCGCCGGCGAAATCGCCGCCGAACTCCTGGCACAATGGAATGTTCCCATCGATCTGCCGATCGCCACGGCGCTGTTCCTGGCCATCGCCAGCGACACGGGGTGGTTCCAGTTCAGCAACACCCGCCCGGCCACGCTGCGCCTGGCGGCCGAGCTGATGGAGGCGGGCGTTGATACCGACAAGATGTATCAGCATCTCTATCAAAACGAACGGGCCGAGCGATTGGCGCTGCAAACGCGGGCGCAGGATTCGTTGGAGCTTTTGGACGAAGGGCGGCTGGCGGTCATGTCGGTGCGAAAGAGCGATTTCGAGCGGACGGGCGCCGGGATGTCCGACACGGAAAACCTGATCAACGTGCCGCTGCAAATCCGCTCGGTCGAGGTGTCGATCCTGATGATCGAGCCGCCGGACGGCTCGGCCATCCGCGTGAGCCTGCGCAGCAAGGGGCAGGTGGACGTGGCGCGATTCGCCGAGCAGTTCGGCGGCGGCGGCCACGCCCGGGCGGCCGGGCTGAAACTCCCCGGGTCGTTCGAGCACGTTCATGGCCTGGTGAGTTCTGAAATGATCAAGACCCTGGCCAAGATTCCCCCCGCCGCGACTTGAAACTTTCGCTCCGCTGGGGCATCTAATAGCTAATCGGCATCGGTTTGCACCTCGTTTTGGCCCGGAGGCTCTTATGATCCGCTGGCTTGCCATGTCCATCGTGACCTTGACCGCCGTCGCAGTGGCGTCGGATTCCGCTTCGCCGACGCCGACGACTCAACCGGGCATGGCGGCTGGCCACGGACAAGTCTTCAATTTCGCCAAGCAGTACGGGCAAGTCGAGCAGCAGCTTCGCGAGATGGAATTACAACTCGGCCGACTCCGGTTGTTGCCGCAGTTTCGGTTTGACGGGCAGGCCATGCCGTTTGTCAATATCAAGCCTTTCAACATCAAGCCTAACAACATCGACATTTACAATGTTAAACCCTACGGCAGGCCGTTCCGGTTCAATGGATTGACGGTGTATGTCGAGCCGATCGCCGAGGCCGCGACCGGGCCGATCACGCCGATGAAGAAATGAAGCGGATTTCGGGGAAGGAGCGGCTTCAGCATTGTGGGCCTGTCGCCGGCGAGTTATCTTAAAAATGATGGCCCGCGATGTTTGCGGGTCTCTCGTCTGGGGTTTTGCCAGAGGTCATTCGCCATGTTCAAGCGGAACGGGACAGAGAGCCGAGGGGCGTTTACGCTCGTGGAGCTTCTGGTGGTGATCGGGATCATTGCGGTGCTGATCGCGATTCTGCTGCCAGCGCTGACTCGGGCGCGGGCGCAGTCGATGACGGTGCAATGCGCCAGCAACCTGCGGCAAGTGGGGGCCGCGATGCTGATGTACATCGATCAAAACAACGGGTATCTGTTCCCCGACAATATGGGGTGGGGCAATCGAAACGTGTATCAGAATTCGCCCTTTGACGGGAGCCTGGTGTCCAACGGCACCGATATGGTGCTGAAGAATCCGGATCAATGGAATTCCTATCATTACAATGTCTGGACAACGACGGTGTTTAACGGCGTGTGGAACCCGCCGATCATGCTCTGCCCGACGGATAACACGGATCCGCCGCCCAACGCCCGGCATACGTATATTCTCAATGCGCACCTGATCGAGTTGGGCCAGAAATACGGCCGGCCGCTGCCGAATCACCTTTCGCCGTCGGATGTGATTTTGATGGGGGAAAAGATTTCAGCGTGGGGGGATTTTTATATGAACACGGGAGATTACGCGATGGGCAAGGTGGATGAATTCCGGCATGGTCTGCAAGTCGGATCGAATTACCTGATGCTCGACCTGCACGTGGACACGAAGATCATCACCTCGGCGAATGCGGAGGAATTGCTGGACCCGTGGGATTTCAACGGCCTGCCGCCCGCCACGCAGCCGGATCAGTGATGGGGAAATGCCGAATGCCGATTGCCAAGTGCCGAATGGAAGAAGGGGCGGGAGTGCGATGGAACCGGGACGTGTGCGCTTTATAAAGCGCTCACGTCCCGGTTCGCTCGGTCACGTCCCGGTTCGCTCGGTTCCGCGATCGCGCTGTACTTCATGCACTACAATTACTGCAAGATTCACTCCACCCTCAGAATCACGCCAGCGATGGCCGCTGGCCTGTCAAAGACGGTTTGGGAGATTGAGGATTTGTTGAAGCTCATCGACTGAGGCGCGGTATAATTGCGGCGAATGAGGCGTTTTCTTCGATTACTTTTCAACACCTTAACCGCATTTTCGTTCGTTCTTTTTCTGCTCGGCCTCGCTGGCTGGCTTTTCCCAGCAAGATTGGGACTTGACCCTGGCTTGGCAATGATTATCACCCCCTTTAGATGGTCGCAGTATTCGAAGACGGGCGACGTCAGAATTCTCGGCCCTTCGGATGCGGTCAACTTGTATACGCGATCCGAGATGGCCGCCATCCAGCTCACCGTGGGTTCCACTGTTCTGCCGTTGATATGGTTGTTTGATCGACGGGCGCGGCATGCCAAGCGACTTCTGGCATCCAGCCGTTGTCTGAAATGCGGGTACGATCTCCGCGCCACGCCCGACCGTTGCCCTGAATGCGGAACGGTTCCGCGGAAAAAGTAATTTTATTTCAAACTGCACCAGTACCCGTTTTCCCTCGAAATTGACCAATTCCCGTGAATCCGTATAATCCGCAGTTTTGGCCAGTTCCCGGCGGATAGAGGATTTATGGCTCGTGTCGATCTGGAAAACGTCAGTAAGGTCTATCCCGGCGGCGTCAAGGCGGTCGATTCGGTCGATCTTCGCATCGGCGACCGCGAATTCATCGTCCTGGTCGGGCCGTCCGGATGTGGGAAATCAACCACGCTGCGCATGATCGCCGGGCTGGAGGAAATTACCGAGGGAATCATCCGCATCGGGGATCGGATTGTGAACGGGGTGCCGCCCAAGAGCCGGGATATCGCGATGGTTTTCCAGAACTACGCGCTGTATCCGCACATGACGGTGTACAAGAACATGGCGTTCGCGCTGAAGCTGCGGGGGATGAGGCGGGCGGAGATCAACCGGCGGGTTTCGGAGGCGGCCAAGATCCTTGAAATCGAACATTTGCTGGACCGCAAGCCGAAGCAGCTTTCGGGCGGGCAGCGGCAGCGCGTGGCGGTGGGGCGGGCCATCGTGCGGGAGCCGGCGGCGTTTTTGTTCGATGAGCCGTTGTCCAATCTTGATGCCAAGCTGCGGGTGACGACGCGAGCCGAGCTCAAGCGGCTTCATCAGCGTCTGCGGACGACGACGATTTACGTGACGCACGATCAGGAAGAGGCGATGACGCTGGGGGACCGGATCGTGGTGATGAAGGACGGGCTGATTCAGCAATCCGACTCGCCGCTGCACACGTATAATGGTCCGGTAAATCGGTTTGTGGCGGGATTCATCGGCATGCCGCCGATGAATTTTTTCAATGGGGCGATCCGCAATGCGGGCGGGCGGCTGACGTTCGAGGAAGGGCGATTGGAGGGGGCGGTGGCGGGG
>JBEKXM010000225.1:0-7267 GCA_049512115.1 Tepidisphaeraceae bacterium
AAGCGGGGCAGCTTATTCCGTGGATGCATAACTTCACGTCTATCGGCCCCCTCGGAACATTCCAAGATTATAGGCCGCCCCAGTTCAGCGGGGGAATTCCAAGAATCTTCAAAGCGCGGTTATTTTTTCCAAATCCTGGATTTGAAGTCGCCCAGGGCCTGCTTGAGCCTCGCCTCCAGATCGCGGGTCAATTCCGCCTTGGTTGCCAGGTCCTTGCGAAAATCCCCGGCGCTGGAGTCAACATAGGCCAGGAAGGCGCTCTGGAACTCCTGGATGCGCGAAATGGGAACATCGTCCAGGTACCCCTGGGTCCCGGCATAGACCGCCATCACTTCCTGCTCGACCGCCATGGGCCTGAATTGCGGCTGTTTGAGCAATTCCACAAGTCGAGCGCCGCGATCAAGCTGCTTTTGCGTGGCCTTGTCCAATTCGGTGCCAAGCTGTGCGAAGGCCTCCAGCTCCCGGTAGGCCGCCAGATCGAGCTTGAGGCCACCGGCGACTTTTTTCATGGCCTTGTTCTGGGCATTACCGCCGACCCGGCTGACGCTGATTCCCACGTCAATGGCGGGGCGAACGCCGGCGAAAAACAATTCCGGGACAAGATAAATCTGCCCGTCGGTGATGCTGATGACGTTCGTCGGAATGTACGCCGAAACTTCGCCTTCCTGCGTTTCGATGAGCGGAAGGGCGGTCAGGCTGCCGCCGCCCTTGTCGCTGCTGAGCTTCACGGCGCGTTCGAGCAACCGGCTGTGGAGATAGAAAACGTCGCCGGGATACGCCTCGCGGCCGGGCGGCCTGCGCAGGAGCAGCGAAAGTTGCCGATACGCCGCCGCCTGTTTGCTCAGGTCATCATATATGCAGAGGGTGGCCTGGCCCTTCCACATGAAATATTCGGCCATCGCGCAGCCGGCGTAGGGGGCGATGTATTGCATTGGGGCCGGGTCGGCCGCGCCGGCGACCACCACCGTGGTGTATTCCATCGCGCCGTGGCTTTTCAGCACGTCCACCACCTGCGCGACGGACGATTCCTTTTGTCCGACCGCCACGTAGAAGCATTTCACGCCCGTGCCTTTTTGATTGATGATCGTATCCAGGGCGATGGCGGTCTTGCCGGTCTTGCGGTCGCCGATGATCAGTTCGCGCTGTCCTCGCCCGATGGGGATCATGCTGTCGATCGCCTTGATGCCGGTCTGGAGGGGTTCCTTGACGGGCTGGCGCTCGGCGATGCCGGGGGCGACGATGTCCATCTTTCGCATTTCGCTGGATTGGATGGCGGGGCCGCCGTCCAGCGGCTGGCCCAGCGGGTTCACCACCCGCCCGATGACCGCATCGCCGACCGGCACTTCCAGCAGCCGGCCCGTGCTCTTGACCGAATCCCCCTCGCTGATCGTGAGGTAGTCGCCGAAGACTACCGACCCGATGGAATCCTCTTCCAGATTGAACACCTGCCCGATCGCGCCGTTCTGGAATTCGAGCAGCTCGCCAGCCATGGCGTTTTGCAGGCCGTAGATGCGCGCGATTCCGTCGCCGACGTCGATGACCGTTCCGACTTCGTTGATTTGCAATCGCTGCTCGAAGCCGGCGATCTCACGCTTCAGGATGCTGGTGATTTCAGAAACGTTGATGGCCATCTAACTCGCTCTCTTTCCAATTCGTCATTTGTCATTAGTCATTCGTCATTTGCCATTAGTCATTGGAAGCCTTTGAATAACTCCACAGCCGAGTCAACAAACCCTCGATTCTTTCGCGGCCTGCCGACTTCAGTCGGCAGGGGGCATCGTCATTCAAAGGTCTCATTCGCCAATTCATGCTTGCATTTACAAATGACCAATGACCAATGACCATTTCCTATACCGGCCGAGCGTCCATAAGCTGCTGCCGCATTGCCGCCAATTGTGCGCGGACGCTGCCGTCGATGAGCTGGTCCTGCACGCGAAGGACCAGGCCGCCGATGATTGCCGGATCGACGTGCTGATGAACCACCGCCTCGCGTTTCAGGACCTCGCCGACCTTGCGGCGGACGGCCTCCAACTGATCGTCGCCCAGACCCTGGGCCACGGTCGCGTCCACTTCAACGATGCCCTGCTGCCGGTCGAGCAAATCATCGTACGCGCCGGCGATGGCCGGGAGCAGAACCAGCCGGCCCTTCACGTTGACCAGGCCCAGAAAATGACTCATCAGCGTCGATGCGCGCCCGTCGAAAACACGGTGCAGCAGTTGCCCGCGCTCTTCGGTGCTGATGGCCGGATCGGCCAGCAACTGCGCGAACAGCTTGTCGGTGTCGATGATCTGCCGCAAGCCGCCCAGTTCCTCGCCCACCGACGCCGCGATATTGGACTCGTTGGCCAACTGAAGCAGCGCTTCGGCGTAGGCGATTGCCAGCGGAGACTGTTGATTGTCCTTGCGCATGGGTAATCAGTTCCGCCTGGCGTTCTGGAATTGTTCGAGGCTCTGGTTCACCAGATCGCGTTGATCGTCGGGGCTCAGTGTCCGGCGAACAATCTTTTCCGCGATGCTGGTCGCCAGATCGGCCGTCTGCACGTAGATTTCGTTCAGCGCCGTCTGCTTGGCCGCTTCGATTTCCTTGGTCGCCTGTTCCTTGACCACCTCGGCTTCCTGTTGGGCTTTCATGCGGACGCTGGTGGCGATTTTCTCCGCATCGGCGGCGGCCTGGTCGAGAATGTTGCGGACCTTTTCCTCCGCCTCCGCCAGCCGGGCGTTGTATTGACGCAACGTGTCATCCGCCTTGAGGCGGGTCGCTTCGGCATCGGCGATGTCCTTGCGGATTCGCTCTTCACGCGCCTTGAGGCCCGCCAGCACGTTCTTCCATGCCGTCGGATAGAGGATGAGCAACATGATCACAAAGATCACGACCACCCAGACGGCTTCCAGCACAATCTGTCCCGAGAATTGGGTGGGAACCAACTCCGGCTTGGGCGCGTCAGCCCAGGTCGGTGCGGACAATCCGATCACGACGCCCGCCGCTGCGACGATTGGCAGAATTCTTTTGCGCATTTTTCACCACCCGAATTAGGCGGGCATGACTTTACCGATCAGAGTCATGCACACGACCATGGCGAAAAACGTGAATCCCTCGATGAGGGCCGCCGCGACGATCATGTTCACGAAAATTCTCCCGCCGACTTCCGGCTGACGGGCAATTCCGTCCATGGCGCTGCCGGCGAGCCGGCCAATACCCAGTCCGCCGCCGAGTCCGGCGAGTCCCGCTCCAATTCCTCCGCCAAGACCGGCCAGGCCGGCGCCTACGGCGAACGGAGCCTTATCAACCACTTCAGCCAACAGACCAATCATTAACATGCGCTTCTCCTGCCGGTGTTTGTTTCCGGCGTTTATGCCTGACTGCCGTTCTTACTTTCCAAGACGCCTGCACGTCGGCTGCGCGGGCGAAATTCATCGCTTCAGTGCTCGGGCGCTACGGCGCTGGCAATGAACAGCGTCGTCAAAAAGACAAAAATGTACGTCTGCAAGAATGCCACGAACAGTTCCAGGAAACGTATCATGAGACTCAGGACCGTGATCGGCGCGCCGTATGCCAATTGCGACAGAAAACCCGCCGACAACGGAATCAATACGATCAGTGCCACCAGCACGATGTGTCCGGCGATCATGTTGGCGAACAGACGCATCATCAGGGCGAACGGCTTGATAACGGCGCCGAGCAATTCCAGTATCAACAGCATGGTCCACATCGGTACGTCCGCGCACCAGAGTCCGATTCTGACCAAGCCTTTTTGGTTCGGTTCGGGCCGAAATGCGTGCGGGGCGAAGTTCCACAGATAAAGCGGCAAAGCAATTGCCGCGGCCATTGCCGGACTCATTCCGTGTCCGCCGGCTTGAACGTCGTTGCCGTCGCGCGGCCGCAGGTGAACGGGCGGGTGCTCGTCGCTTGCGTAATACTTGGTGGGATCGGTGACGGCGCGCAAGTCGCCCGGCACGTCGGCTCCGAGGGCCTCGGCGCGCATGTGCTCCAGATCGATTGCGGCCTCGTGGCCAGGCTTGCCGTCAGAGGAATGCTCCTCGTGTGGGGCATGGTGTCCGTACGTGCCGCGAACCAGATCGCGGAAAATCTGCAACAATCCGCTGACGTGGATGCACACAAATGCGCAGATCGCCAACGCCCCCGTCGTGACGATCGAGCCTGTTGCCGTGCCCCAAAAATGAACTTCATGTCCCGTTAAAATGGTAAATACCTGGTCCACGGGAATCTGCCCGAGCACGTTACAGAAGCAAATGAACACCGCCAGCGTCCACAGAAACGGCACGAAGCGGTCAGTGTGTTCCTTCAAGGCTGGCCTGAATACTTCAATGCGGAGGAATTCCAGCACGGATTCAAAAAAATTCCTCGCGCCGCTGGGGGCCTCGCCCCTGGCTTGTTTGAAGAGCCTGGGGAATATAAGGAGGATCAGGCCGGCGGCGACGAGCGCCATCAGCATCTGGTTGGAAATGTACAACCCGCCAGGAAGACGCAGCAGCGGATGCGGAAGCACATCGTCAATCGGATCGGCATCGGCTAAAAACATCAGCATGGGCAGCTTATAGGTTTTCAACTCTGGTACTGCAATGCTTCGAAAAGTCCTGATCACACCGGCGACAATGCCTAAAAGCGTTGTCGGATAGAATGCGATCAGCCAGTGCATGAACGACGCGCCGACCGGGAAATGACCCAGCAGCACGGCGCCGGCCGCCAGCATGAACGCCAGCATGTGCACAACCGTGGCCAAAAGTCCCGCTTGCATGACGGCGGCTGGGGACCGCGTATCAGCGAGCAGCAAGGGACCTCCGGCAACGATGCACGCAACGACCGCCGTCGCCAGCGCTGCCAACATGTCCGCCCAGTTTGGCCGCAGCCCGGCGATCTTCAAAACGCCCATCCCGCCGGCCGTTACCAGGAAGGCGGTTAATGTACCCAATAGCATCGCCCGCATTGCAGAGGCCCGTTTCAATTCTTGTTTACGCGGATGGCTTCCCTGATGAGAAGATACAGTCCGCTCAAGAATCCTAATCCCGATCCGATGAGGATTCCCCATGGATCGGTCTTGTATTTTCGATCAATCCAGATCCCAACCACCGCGCCGAGCACCACGCCAACGGCGGTTTGCAGCCCGAGAGCGGCGACCTTACCCCAATTGGGGTCGATTGGTTCTGGCATAGCGACGGTCCAAAGACCGACACCGTGACATTTTGCACAAAGCCGGGCCGCTTACAAGCTTACCCGTTGGCACTTTCCACGCCGGCCAGGGGCATCGCATTTGGCGACGGGTTCAAGGGTCAAAAGGTTCAAGGGAAATACGTTCCCCTTGCCTTGAACCCTTCAACCCTTGAACCCTTGAACGCCATCGCCAAATGCGATGGCCCTGCCCCGCCGGCAAACCGGGTGGGTACGGTAGGGAAGCGCCGAAATTTGGTCAAGACGCGGTTTGTCTTTACACTCTTATCCATGCTCGAAAAATCCTCGCGGAGGCTCCTGGCAGGGGGATTGGTCATTCTGGCGGCGGTGGTCTTCGGCGCGGGAATCAATTGGGGATTGCCATCCCATGCGATCGATCCCGTCCTCTTCGGCGCCGGGCCGGACTCGGCCACCACGGCGCTCAATTCGTATCGCCTGACCGGTGTCGGCATCGAGCGGCTCGCCGGCGATTGGGATGACAACGCCGATCTCCCCGCCGACGCGGCCGCTCACCCGATCGCCGATCGCTCAAATCCCGTCACGCTCCTGGAGAATGTCCACGGCGCCACCGCGGATCAGCTTGTGCGGCAAGGCGATGAGACGGCGGCCGCACTTGAGGCCGCCGCGGATGCCGCCGACCGTCGATACGCCGCCCTGCGTCTAAGCGATGATCAGAAAGCCGCCGATAAGGCGCGCAATGCCGCCGAGGCCGCCCAGAAGAAGCTGCACCAATACGTCGAGGAATACAACCGGAAGACTTTCGGCGATCTGAGCGCGTCGATCGCGCGCGACGACGTAAACCGCTCCCGCATCCTCCGCCGCTATCGCCTTTACAGCAATCAACCGGATGAAATGATCTCCTTCCGCGCCCTGGCCAAGATGCATCCGGACAATCTCCAATTCGATCCAAAGTTGTATCAATACGGCGGATTGTGGATTTATCCGCTGGGCGCGATCGTGAAGGTGGCGTCGATGGTGGGGTACGTGACGGTGACGAGCGACCCGACGTATTACCTCGATTCGCCCGAGGTTTTCGCGCGGTTCTATATCCTCGGCCGGGCGTATTCCGCCGCCTGGGGCATCGTCGCGGTCCTGGCCGTGTTCGCGATCATGCGCCGCGTCGCCGGCGGATTGCTCTTGCCCGCGCTGGCGGCAATCTGCTTTACCTGCATGCCCGTGGTGGTGGACCTGGCTCACGAAACCAAGCCGCACCTCGCGGGCGCCGCGCTGATTCTGCTGGCGGTGCTGGCCGCGGGGAACTACGTCCAGACGGGGCGATGGAAATGGATCGTCTGGACGGCCGTCGCTTGCGGCGCCAGCGCGGGGATGGTGCTTTGGGCCGTTGTGGCCCTGGTGGTTATTCCCGTGATGTCGCTGATGCGCCGCGACCGGGGAGGGCGGTTCGCGGCGGTCTGCATCGCCGGGCTGCTCATTTCGGCGGCGATTTATTTTGCCGCCAATCCGTACGTCGCGATTCATCTGGCCGGGGACCGAGCGGTCCTGCTGGCCAATTTCTCCAACACCCGTGCGATGTATCCGGCGGGAGGCTTGGGATCGAACATTGCCCATGCCGCCGTCCTCGTCGCGGCCGGAATGTCCTGGCCGCTGGCGATCATCGGTGCACTGAGCGCGGCGGTGCTGGTGGTCAGATGCGGCGAATCCGCCCAGCGGATCGGCTGGCTGCTCGCCGCGCCGGCCGCGATCGTTCTGATCGATTTCGCGATCTTTGCCGCCAACAAACCGGGTGAGTACGCCCGATTCGCCGTCTTCGCCGATACCGCCTTGATGCTCGCGGCGTTTTTCGCCATGGCGCGATTTAACGGCGCCTCCTCGCTTCGCACCCTTGCGGGGATCATCCTGGTTGTCCTTGCCGCCCTTCACGGGACCGCTTACGAGCGCGGCTTTCTGCTCGATTCATCATCCGACGATTCGCGCGCCCAGGCCGCCGCGGCAATCGACGGACGGCTGTCAGCCGCTTCACAAAACCCCAACCTGTACGTTCAGTCGGAACCCGCCCCGTATTGCTTGCCGCCTGTGAATCTGTTTCGTTGGCGAATCATTCTATTGCCATGCGACGGG
>JBEKXM010000226.1:0-7216 GCA_049512115.1 Tepidisphaeraceae bacterium
GGCAGCGCATCGTCGCCCCGCCCCCAATCGGATATACCAGCGAGGCCGAACAAGACGGGCATTTCAATGCTTCGGGCATCTGCGTCTTCTCACTCTCTCTCCTCGCCGTTCCTCGGCCATACTTTAGCCAATAAAAAGCCTCTCGGCGAGTCGCCAACAATGCCGATGACGCCAAGAATCCGGCAAGGGACCAGGTCCCTCTCCCCAAAGCCCAGGGAGCTTGATCCCTGGGCAATCCCAACCCCTTCAACGTGCCAACCCGCTCACCCCCCAGAATCCCGGCAGCGCCGCCACCTTTAAGTGATTTCGATTGTTCTGAACCCGTCCTCGGCATCGTGCGGCAGAGGAAGTACAATATGGGAACGACAAGAGGTGCGCCATGACGATTGGCTCCACGTACCCCCCCTCACCGTTTGCCCTCCCCCTCAGTCCTTTCGTCCAGGCCAGGGCCGACGATGCCGCTGTTGTTCCCCGACCCGTAGCCGGAGCGGCCCCCGCCGCCGTGTACGCTCTTTCCCCAAGAAAGCTACAGACGCTATCGACCTCAAATGTAGTCATTTATTGTTATCTAGCTGCGTCCCGGTTTCACGTCCTAGCTGCGTCCCGGTTTCACGTCCCTTAATCAATCCAATATGGTGCTGTCATGAAGGTTCTTATGCGTACTGTTTCGGGGCTGACAATGCTGGTTCTGGGTGGGTGCGATCCTTATCCATCAATTCGATGGTACAATGCGGCTTCTCAAACGCTTGAGTTGAAAGACGGTAGGTACGACCGAAAGCTTGAACCAGGAACGAGTGTGCGGGGGAGTACAGGGAGCGTGTACACGCGTTGGACGGTTATTAGGGGTAGGGATGTTTGGATATACGACAAGCGATTGCCTGAGGAAAGGTGGACAACCTCCAAATATGTTACGTTTGATACCTGTCGCAATACATATGTTTATACATTCCAAATAAACTCAGATGGGGCCATAACGGCCGTAGCTGATCCGTTTCGGTTGCCCGCGCCTCGCAACAGTCCTCAGCCGGAGGGGTTCCCTCTGTTGCCGCGATTCGAAAGCACGAATACGACTTTGCCAGCCAATGCAGTGGAAAATATTAGCCACGAATGACTAACGAAATTAAGTGTCCGATATATAAACCGCACTGCGTTTCGCGGCCGTGACTTCGACGGCTTCGGTCGGTAGAGTTTCCCTTCCATGAGCATGATGCGATTGGGCTTGTTCTTCCGCGAGTTGGCCGAACGCGAGACCCGAACCGTTATCTTGAAGGCGCCGGCATTGCAATACGGCCGTCTGGTTCTGCCGGCCGACGAGTACGGCTTTGATGAACTGTACTGCGTGGAAAGAGCGTGCGATTGCCGCCGGGTGATGATCAACGTCCTGGCCCGTCATGCGCGAGCCCATGTGGCCACGATTAATCATGCCTTCGATCCGCCGAGTCACGACTATGATCCGCCCGATCAGACTTTCCTCGATCCGCTCAACCGGCAATCCGAATGGTCCGACGCACTGCTGGATATTTTTGTGAACGTGGTGCTTGCCGATTCCGCGTATCGTCAAAGGCTGCTGCGGCACTACAACCTCTTCAAGGAGGCCGTGGCCGATCCGTCGCATCCGTGTCAGCGTTTTGTGCGCGAATCGGAGTTGGAAGAAGACGGGGGGGGTGATGGGCGCGTCGCGTCGCTCGCCGATTCCTCCACCCCTTCGGCGCGGCAAACGCAAGTGGCGGTAGGCTTCGCCTCCGTGCGGTAGGCTTCGCCTCCGCCGCGATGAAGCCACGGGCGTTGCCGACGAAGAGGCTGTTCTCGCGGCTGAGCACGACCAGCTTCATTTCGCGTTCGCTGACGTTGTTGTCGATGGGGACGGTGCCGTCGGTGGTGAAAACATTCAATTCACCGCATTATTAAAAATTTGACACTTTTTTCACCGCCCCGAGCCAGTATTCGCGTCGAAAAGCGATAACCCTAGCCAACAAGGCCAGGTTACAACGGTTTTATAAACTAGCGAACACTAAGTTAATTCTAAAAAGTGTCAAATGTGTAAAACCCCGCTCACCCGTTTCCGCCGCTCCCCCTCCCATTTGACAAATCCCCCCCACCCTCGGACAAATGTCGGCATGGACCGGCAGCTTGTCAATCTCAAATTCGATTCCAACGGCCTGATCCCCGCCATCGTGCAGGATGCGGACACCGGACAGGTCCTCATGATGGCTTGGATGAACCAAGATGCTTTGGAAAAAACCGTCCAAACCGGCAAAACGCATTTCTTCAGCCGAAGCCGAAATAAGCTCTGGCTCAAGGGGGAAGTCAGCGGGCACGTTCAGCACGTCAAATCCATTGCCGTCGATTGCGATCAGGACGTCCTGCTCATCAAAGTCGAGCAGGTGGGTGCGGCCTGTCACGAGGGCTTTTACAGTTGCTTCTTTCGCGAGTACCAAAAGGAAGCCAAAGACTTCAAAGTCGTCGGCAAGAAGATATTTGAGCCCCAGAAGGTCTACGGGAAATAGCCGCCTTGGCCAGCAATAAGAAGCGCAAATCCAATCCTTCCCCTCCCGCCGGGACGGCGGCGCCTATTGCGCCTATCCCGCTGGGCGGCGGCATGGGTCGCGACCTTTCCAATTGGCTCTTCCCGGCTTTCCTTTTGATGATCCTGCTGGGCGTTCTGGTGATCTGGAAATTCGGCTCGGCGGCGGGGAATCCGAACCCCGTGCGGGCGATGTTCATCGCCATGAACGCCGCCACGCTGTCCGGGTTCAACGCAGACCCCGGCGTCGGTGGATTGAACGAACTGGGCCAATGGACGGCCCTGCTCCTGATCGTCGGCGGCAGCCTGTTCACCATGATCGTCGGTGGGCTGGCGGTCATTCGCATCGTCCGCCTGCCGTTTACCGATCGCGACTTGATCTTCGCCGCATTCGTCGCCGAGGCCGCGGCCCTGCTGATCGGCGCGTCGCTGCTGTGGGATTCCGACCGCTCGCCGTTCCAGGCGGCGTTCCTGGCCGCCAGCGCCTTCGGCAACTGCGGGCTTTACATCGGCGGTCTGCCCGGCTCGTCAAACGTCCTGGTCCACGCGGTCATCTTGCCGCTGTCGGTCCTCGGCGGGCTGGGGCTGCCGGTCCTCATGGAGGTCTGGTGCGCCGTCGTTTTCCGGGCCAAGTTTTCCGCGCATTCAAAAACCGCCATCGGCGCCTCGGCATGGCTGTACGTCACGGGGCTGGTTTTGATCCTCGCCCTGAACCACGCCGGCCGCGGCTGGCCGACCGTGGCGGGCGTGAGAGATCAGCTTCCATCCGATTCGGTCCTGGCGATTGAATCGCGCACCGGCGGCCTGCCGATCACGGGCATTTCAAACCTCACGCAACCCGCCCGATGGTTTTTGATCGTGCTAATGATGATCGGCGCCAGCCCGGCCGGCACGGGCAGCGGATTGAAATCCACGACGCTGGTCGAACTAGCCCGCGGAACGCGCCGGCTCCTGAACGGCCAGGCCCCCGGCCGATCGTTCGCCGTCGCCTTTATCTGGCTGGCCGTCTATCTCGGCTTGGCCCTCGCGGCCGCCATGTTGCTGGCGTACGTGTCGGGCACCGAGCCGCCCGACGGCATTTTGTTCAATGCCATCAGTGCATTGAGCAACGTCGGCTTCACCGTCTCACCGATGCGGGATGAGAAGGGCCTGTTCTTCGCCTACGCCGCGATCATTCTCGTCGGCCGCATGGCCCCGCTGATGGTGTTGTGGTGGATGGCGGAAACCACGCCGGATGCGGAATTGGCCGTGGGGTGATCCTCGTCGTCAGACATCTACTATTCGCCTGCTCACCAGTTCAATTCGGTCTTGCACCGGGCGACGGGCGTCTTGAGACCTTTGCGAATAGAATCCCGCATACCGGGAGTCGACACGAGATATAGCGTTTCCTGCATAGCTTGCCAGTCCGCTTCGGAAATCAGCACTGCGTTACCGCGCCGGCCGGCGATGCGAACAGGCTCATCGGCGGCGCCAGCGATCAGGCGGGAAAGGTTGGAACGGGCTTGCGAAGTGTTGAAGGTCAGCATGTTTTAAGCGTGTGGAATGTCGTACGTAAAGGCAAGCGGCTTTCACTCCATATACTCGCACCAAGTCTTGCTCGTCTCCCACAGCGTCACGCCGGCCAGCTTGACGCCCAGCGCCTCGATCTTCGGCTTGAGCATTTGAAAGATCACCATGGCGATGTTCTCGACGGTTGGAATCAAATCCGAAAACCGGGGGATCTCCAGATTCAAATAACGATGATCGAACGGCTCGATGACCGTCGATGCGACGACCTGCTCGAATCGCGGAATGTCGGTGAGGTGGCCGTTGGCGTCCGGCATGCCGGCGAGGGTCACTTGCAGAACGTAGTTATGGCCGTGTCCGTGCGGGTTGTTGCATTTGCCGAAAATCGCCTGGTTTTCCTGATCGCTGAGGGCGAGGTTGTGCAGCCGATGCGACGCCGAGAACTCGAATTTCTGGCTGAGTCGAATCATGGGAAACTCCCGGGCAAATAGGGTCAACGTGAGAAAGGGGCTGAGCGCCAGGCGAAGGTGATGCAGTTCCGATCCCGGCCAGGCGTTTTTCAGGCGCTCGAAGATTCCGCCGATGAGCATTCCCCCGCCGGCCAGCCGGCCGCGGCGAACGAACGCCGCCGCCATCGGCACCACGGCTTGCCGCACCGTCTGATCGATCAGCTTGATGTTCTGAACGAACCCCGACTGCGCCGCCGGCTCGCCCACCAGCGTCACTTCCAGCGCGAAAAAATGCCCGATCCCGATCAGCGACGGATATCCGGCAAACCCGTTGGTGGGCGGGCGGCCGAGCTGGCCATCCTCTTCCGGATTGACGCAAAACCGAACCTCGCGCGTGAGGCGGAACATGACGCTATCATAAAGTTACGAGTTGCGAGTTGCGAGTTGCGAGTAAAATTCAGCCACATTGCATTTCCTCGCAACTCGTAACTCGCAACTCGCAACTCATTTCGCCTTGGCTGCCGCGGCATATCTTTGAAGCTGTTTCTTCATATACGGATCGTCCGGCTGGAGATTCAGGGCTTGCGTCTCGATGCGCGCCGCCTCGTCCGGCCGGCCCAGATGGAAATTCACCTCCGCCAGCGTATCGAGGATCGCCGCGTCGTCGGGCGCCAATTTTACCGCCTTCTCGGCCCAGACGCGGGCGTCGGGCAGGTTCCGATCGCACTTGGTGCAGAGCCACGCCAATTCGTTCAATCTTTGCGGGTCGTCAGGATGCGCGTCGAGATCTGCCTTCGCCACGTCATAGCTCCATTTGAACAACAGATCGGCGTCAACGGACCGGCCGCGTTGGCGAAGTATCGGAACGACGTCGATGGCGATATCCGCATCGGTGGGCTTGAGCTCCAGGAGCTGTTCGAGGCGGCGTCCGGTCTCCTTTTCGTCGTACTTGGCAACGGCGGCGCGCAGGTAGCGCCAGTAAATGTCCGCCCAAACGGCCGAATAATCGGCGGCGGAAAGCTTCCGTTCATGGCCCTGGGCATCGGTCATTGTCAGGTCCTCGCGTTTGCCGATCAGGAGCATGGCCTGTTCCTTTTCGTGGGCGGCGGTTTCGTCGTCGCCGCGCCGCATGGCAAGTCCACCCAGGCAAAAATGCACGTTGGCGTCGACGATGCGGTTATCTATTGCGTCCCCGGCATCGGGCAAATCCCGTTTCAGATATGCGTTGAATTCACGCTCGGCCAGGTCGTCCCAACCGTGGTCGTAGAGGAACTTGCCGACGTCATATCGCTCCAGGCGGTTGGTGGATCCCGCGAACGCCGCTTGCAGCGCCGCCTCGGCCTTGGCCGGTTCCCGCATCCGCCGGTACACTTTGCCCAGGGCGTACTGAATCGGGGGCTTTTGAACCTCGCCGCCGGCCAAGCGAACGTCATCCTCCAGACCTTTGAGCGGACCGAAGTCGGCCTGCAAGGCGAACAACTCCAGCAGCGGGGTGGAAATGCCCGCGTGCTCCAACCCGCTTCCACGAGCGAATTCCTTCCGCCGCCAATCCGCGGCTTGATCGAACCGCTTCCGCTGGACATCGGCACCGGCCAAAAAACGAATGACAAAATCGAATTCCCCGTCGTCGTCGGTTGGATTGGCGAATTCGAGTTCGGCAGATTGCCGCAACTCATCCAGTGCAGCCGGCAGATTGCCGGATAGACGGGCGTATCCGGACAAAGCCAGCAACCGGGAATCGTCCGCGGGCGGCTGGACGGTCTGGAAGGCATCGAGATGGCCCTGCTCGCGCAGACATTTGACGATGGACCATTGCACGGCGGGGCTGGGGTCTTCGCCGACCAGCCGGGCCAATGCGCTCAAGCCCGTTCCGTCATCGACCTCCGCCAAATCCGCCAGTGCGCGCACGATCTCGCGCCGCGTTTCGATGTCGGGCGTTCCATATCCCAGCAGCATTTTCTTCACCATGGCCGGATCGTCGGGGGCGTACCATGGCAAGCCCAGGAGGATTTGCGCCGCCTGCTGTTGCAGGCCGGGATCGGGCGATTTGGTCAGTTTCAGGATCGCCGGGCGGGCCAGGTCTCCCATCCTGGCCAGATCGGTCGCGGCGGATTGCCGTTTGTCGGCATTGTCCGACCTCAACTGGTCGATGAGCCGGCCGACGCGGTCGTCCACGGACGCCGGCTGCGTGGCTGGCGAAAGAGTCTTTGCCGACGCCGCGTTGACCAAGCTCAGCCAGAGGGCAATTAGCGGCAAATAACGCGCCGCCCAAAGCCCTCTTCTTCCCCTCCCCCGGTACTCCGGGGGAGGGTCAGGGTGGGGGTTTCGCGGGCCAACCGATGTTCGACCCCCACCCCAACCCTCCCCCTGAGTACAAGGGGAGGGGAAAATTCTTTTTAGCAAGTGACACGCGCCGGGGGCGGGCTTTTTCTCGCCGCCAGCGTAGTAATCACGCGGGAATTGGAGATAATAACGGGGCTGTATCATTTCACCTCCGGCGCCTCAAAAAACACGGCCGGCGCGTGGGCGGGTGAACTCTGCTTTTACGACTGACAGGAGCGCATGGATGGCTGAGAACAACGTACCCGAAACTCCGATTCCTTCCAACAGCAAATACGACGAAGCCATGATCAAAGTGCTCGACAACGTCGAGCATGTCCGGACGCGTCCGGGCATGTACATCGGAGGAAATAATACCAAGGGCCTGCACCACCTGATCTATGAAATCGTCGATAAT
>JBEKXM010000227.1:0-7208 GCA_049512115.1 Tepidisphaeraceae bacterium
GGTGGCGCGAGAAGGCGACACGGATTTTGGGGTTGTGAAACGCGGACCAGCCATCGACAACGACCGCCTTTCTCTCCTCGGCGATTAACCTCTCCCGCAGGCTCGTGCGGAGGGCATCAACCCAAGTCGCACTGGCGGGGCGCGTCGGCTATGCGAGACCTAAGCGATTATGATCGCTCTTGGGCCGGTGTCAACCTGTGAAACAACCGGCGTTTCGCTTTGGTTCGGTCGGATTGAGTAAATAGGAAAACCCTAACGGGACGTGCGGGGAAAGTGCGGGTGGGGTTGGCTGGTTGGGGGGAGCACTCGTCCGTTCGAGCCGGTATCGCGCGGAAGTGCAATCGCCTGATCCCGGCATGGGCGGCATTGCTGGGTCCGATACCTCTTGCGGTTTGCTGCCCCGTTCTGGGGTCGGGGTCTGGCAAAAAAAGTTTTAGAAAAATTCGCGGATTTTTGGAAAACACGTCCAAAACTTTCACCTTCCGGCTCTAAATATAGAGGGACAGCATAAAACGATCGGGAAGGCCCGATTTCGATGCACCGTTGCGGTCGGTGCAGTCTGCGGAGCGCATAGCCTCCGCTTTGGCACTCGACGGCGGGGCGAGGTGTCGCGGTCCACCTCCTTACCGCGTATCCCCAAACCCGGCGTTGAAATTCCGGGGTTCCGCCGTCGCTTTTATCAAACCACCAATCATGGGAGTCAATATGACGGGTCGAGCTTTGGGTTTCGGCAGTTTAGCGCTGGCGCTGGCAGTCCTGGCGCTGGGATCGGCTTGCACGTCGATGCAGGTTCCGAATAATCCGACGACGCAGGCGCTGGGCGAGGCCGGCGCGGTGACGGGTGCTGTGGCGTCAACCATAGCGGTCGCGGCGCCGGTGCCCTGGGGGCAAATCCTGGCCGGGATACTTGGCGCATTCAGCGTCATCGCCGGGATCATTGCCCACAGCACCGTTTCCAAGAACAGCGCCCAACAGATGGTCAACGCCGTGACCACCGGATTGCAGGCGGCTTCGCAGTCGCTGACGGCGACGGCCGCGAAAACGTCTTGAGACAATCGGCCGATGAAAGGCTAACGATGACTTCCGAAAGGGATTCAACGCACTGGATAATGATCGCCGCGCTGGTCACGCTGGCGCTGATGGTTGGCGGCGGAATCCTGGGCGGCGGCATGTGGGCCGGGAGTATAAGCACCACGCTTCACGTGCATGGTGACGCCATCCAAGGAATTCAGCGGGACGTGAAGGATGGCTATAAGGAGAATGCCGAGCAACACGTGCAGATAAATCAGAAAATTGACACGATGGGCGGGAAGTTGGATCGCATTATCAGTTCACAGTGGCAGACGAACCATTCAGCCCAAAGTTCGGCCACGCCGCAGGACGCGGAAGGCTTCGCCTCCGCACACGGAGCGCAACCGCAATGAGGAACATAGCCAAATACGTTTGCAACAATTCGATCGCATTGGGTTTGATGGTCGCGGCTATCGTGGCGGAGGCTTTGCCTTCCGCGGTGCCTTTGTCGCTTGGCCAGACGGTCACGACCATCAGCAATCCGGATGGCTCGGTGACGACGGTGACGTGGACGCCCCCGGCGGCGCCCGGGCCAACGACGGGGCCGACGACGAATCCGACGCCGCCGGTCGTGGTTGCGCCTGTGGTGACGCCGACGGCGGCGGCCTATGTTGCCGGCATCGGCGAATTTCTCGATGGCCTGGGCTTGCCGGGGATCTACGGGGTAGGCTCCGCCTCCCCCGGGCAGTCGTATGGATCGACGCTTTGGCTGTTGAGTTTTCCGAAGGATGCCAACGGTTTCATCATCCCGCCGATTCCGGCGAATGCCATCTATTGTTCGACGGCGGCGACGCCGGGGCATCTGGCGAGCGACTGTGGCGATTTCAACTCAGCGGTTTCCGCTTGCGCCGCCAATGGCTCCTATGCGATCGTTCTTCGAGACGGAGGCACTTATCCCCTGGCGTTCTGGGATCAGAACTTGGAAGTCCAAGCCGGTACGGCGGCGCATCCGATCATCGTCACGCGGAGCGGCCCGAACGGTTTTCTCGATCACAGCCGTGCCCGGCCGATCTGCCAAGGCGGGTTCGGGCTGAACGATAGCCGGGCGGGGCATCCAGCCAGCAGCTATATCATCGTGGACGGCCTGGACTTCCAGGGGACGAATCCGCCTACGCAGCAGCAATGCCTTGGCTTCCTCGATTCCGGCAGCGGCACGCCGTCGTCATACGTTCTGGTTGAGGATTGCCGGTTCGAGCATTTCGTCACCGGCACGAGCCTGCAAAGCAGCGCGGCGTATCCGCTGGAACATCTGATCTTCCGCCGGTGCGTTTGGGAGCATTGCTACGCGGCGTTCTATGGCGAGTATCATTCCCACGTTCAGGACTTCCTGCTGCTCGATTGTGTCCTGGCCAACTGTGGGTGGGATTCGCAGTTCGCGCCCAAGAGCGACCCGGCGGGAAGGGAGCATGACTCTTACGTCGCCATCAATCCCGCGACCGAAACAAACGACCCGCAGCACCGGGTGATCGACACAATCTTCGCGACCCCCGATGCCGAAGGATGCGAAGGGGACTGCGGCGGGCTATTCGACACCGTGCTCTACCTCGCTTGCCCCATCGGCGGCTATGGCGGCGTTTACCAGACCATTTTCAACAACGTCGTCGTCGATGGCGATCCCCAGGAGTTTGATCCGCTAACGACGTGCGGGACGAACAACGGTGGTGTCTACAAGATCACACAATCAGGCATAGCCGGCGATGCGCTTTCGCTGGGTCCCTGCGGCACGCCCGGAAACCTGACGGGATATGAGCGCGGGTGGGGCTTGATGTTTGACTGCGCGCCGAGGGGGACGATGGAGAACACGTTGTTCATCGACAAGCCGGATTCCGTCAACTCCGGTCCGGCGATCCAGGTCTGTTTGCAGGACAATGCCAAGGGACTACCGGCGGTGAGTGGCAAGTTCGATTTCAACAACGTCAAGATTCACAACTGGTATCAGTGGCCGAACGTGACGAACGGAAACGGGCCGACGCCGGTGCAGGTGAGCGGAAATACTGCGGCGCTGACGGCGACGATCAGTTCCCTGAACTGTGTATTCCCGGGCGTCAACGGCGTGGCCGGCGTGAGCGGCGCTGAACCCAATTACGTTGACCCGACGCGCACGGTTTCGACCTATGCGGCCTCAATCGGGATCACTGGCGGCGCTGCGGCATTCCTGACGGCGGCGGAAAACAACTGGAGCGGCAACTGGAATCCGGCACTGAGCGCCCAAGCGGCGATCAACTGGATTGGGGCGGGGTTCAAGATCAAGGGATAATGGATAATTGACAATGGACAATTCTCAATTGTCCATTTTCCCATGTCCATTCAACACATGTTTGGCCAATACATTGGACAATTTCTTCCGCTGACCGGCGGGACGCTCAGCGGTCCGGTCATAGCGCCGGCATTTGTCCCGGCTGGTTTCAGCGCGGCGCGGCTTGTCTATGTCGATGGAACCAATGGCAGTGATGCGACGGGCAATGGGACGGCGGCAACGCCATATCAGACCGTTACGAAAGCGGCCGCCGTCGCCACAAGCTCCGGGCAATGCATTTTCCTCGGCCCCGGCGTCTTCAACGCGGCGGCGCAAGTGGTCCTTGCCAACGGGGTTTCACTGATCGGTTGCGGAGTCGGCGTAACGACGATTAAGAATACGGGCCTTACTGGCACTTCGGTCAACCTCGTCGTGCCTGGGAACGGTTCGACGGTTGGAAGCCTGACGATTGACGCTACGAACACCGGCCTGACTGCATCGCCGATCGGCTTCTTTCAGGGCGAGCAACTTTCGTCGGGTTTCACGCTTCTTGATGCGGATTTCATCGGCCAGGTCGATGCTCTATATTGCAACGTCGCCGCCGCGCAGGCCGCCGGATCGACCGCGATCTACGCGAGAAATTGCCGGTTTTCGAGCGGCTTCGACACCTCGAATTTTCAGTCGAACACTGCGGGCACGTACACCTATTCCGTCGAATTCGACCAGTGTACGTTCAACGTGACGTACGGGGCCTATGGCGCATCATCGACAACGATGCGTTGCATGGCGGGGCCGACCAACGGGGCGGTTTTAATCAAGGCGAGAGGCTGCATCTACAACTTCGCCGACACCACACACAGTTCGGCAAGTGGCCTGACCTATTTGATTGACAAGACGGCGAACGCCGAGATGGAGAATTGCACCGTCAACATCAACACGCCGCTTATCTCGCAGAGCTTTGTCCGCATCGGTGGGAAATTAATTGGCGATGGAAACACCGTCAATGAAACCCTGACTGCGGGGCTGGCGAGCCGACAGATGCCAATTGCGCCGGACACATTGACGGTCTCATCGTCAGCGGTTGTTCCAGCCCTTGGCGGGATAGACGAAGTCGCGGTAGATGCGGGCACGCTTAGCTCCAATACGCTTTCGATCGGCGCCGTGAGCGTTTATACGACCAGCGGAAACGCGCCGTCGGATGGCCAACGAAAACGCATTCGCATCAGAAACACGAACGCAAGCACTACGGCAATGACGCTGAGCTTCGATCCCACTTACAACACCGGCGCGTTCACGATTGGCACGATCACGGCCGGCAAGCGGGCGTATTTCGACTTCATCTACGACGCGGACAACGCAAAGTGGGATTTGACCGGGTATGTGAACGGGTTGTGAGAAGGTCATTTGTCATTGGTCATTAGTCATTTGCAGACACCAATGACGAGTGACCGGTGACAAATGACCAATGACGAGTGACCAATATGGCCTCAGAGCTTAAAACTCAGTTCGCTTCCGGGCAAACGGTTTACGCGGTCGTTCTCAACGGCGCGGGGCGGGCGTGGAGGACGGACAGTAGCGTCTTTGAGTTGCCGACCGCCGGCGAATGGGCGGACTATGCCGTAACCATGACTGAGCAGTCCACCACGGGCGTTTACGAGGGCAGTTTTCCAACGGCCATTACGGCCGCGGGAGCATATCCGATCCTGTTCCGCCAACAGTCGGGCGGATCGCCGGCGGCAACGGATCAAAATAGCGGCATGCTTGGCGGATTGGTTTTCTGGACGGGAGCGGCCGAAGCGTTCCCGCTGGCATCGAGCGCGGCCAACGCGGCCAACGTGGGGATGAATGGGGCCAATCTGAACGCCAACGTGCTTCAGATCGCCGGCCAAGCCGCCAGCGCGGCCGGAGCGGTGACTTTTCCCGGCTCGATCGGGACCAGCACTTTCTCCGGCGGGAACGTCAACGTCGCGCAGATCGGCGGGCAGGCGGTCTCGCTGGACTCCAACAATTTTCTCAGAGTGGACGCGGCCGGGTGGGGAGGTGCGGCGGTCTCGCTCAGCGGCGGATTGCCAAGCGTAAATGCCGCCAATGTCGGCAACGGCGGCGGGCCGATCCCGATCAACCAAAACACCGGCGGCGCCGACAACCTGCGATACGTGAATAGCACCGGCGATGGCGTCGAGGGAGCCAACGTGCTGATTTACCTTTCGACGGATTGGCCGTCGCAGCCCAGCCGCGTCCAGGCCATGGCGATAACCGGGCCGGACGGCCGCTGGCTGTCGCCCGCGTTCGTTCAAAGCGGCACCTATGTGGCCGTGTTCGCGAAGATCGGGGCCGATGGGCCGGATGTTTCGCCGGCGTTTTCGGTTTGAAGAGGAAGCTCACGCAGAGGCGCAAAGGCGCAAAGAAAAAGAATTCTGTGCCTTTGCCACGGAGGCGAAGCCTTCCGTGGCTCTGCGTGAGGCTTCATCTGCTCGGGGCTTGAGTTAGCCGAAGATAGTCTGGTTGAGAGGGAACATTCATGCCAGTCACCGCAACGCCAATCAGCGCCGGATCGGCCGCTGGACGATATGCCGCGCAGAGCGACGTCGAATCGCAGTTCGGCATCGATAACGTCCGCGTCTGGTCTCAACTGGACAATACGCAAACGTCGGCGGACGTGTCGAGGATTCAACAAGCCCTGGATTATGCGGATGGAAAGATCATCAGCGCGTTCGCCAATTTCGGCAACTACGTGACGCCGCTGGCGCCGATGGGCACGGACGTTTCGCTGGTGACGCGATGGGCCGCGGTGATCGCCGGGGCGTGGCTGTATCAGTCGCGCGGACTGCGCGACGCCGATACGCAGGGAGATCACGTTGCGCATCTGCAAGAGCAGGTGGAGGCGGAGATGCAGCGATATCGGGGAAGCGAAAAGCTGAACGCCGCCAGGCGGTGGCCGGCGGCGACGGCGCCGGCGGGGTATTAAGCGGGGAGATTGTCCAAACGTGACCATCGAAACGGTATCCATCGACAGTCTCAGCGCGGACCCAGCGAACGCGCGAAAGCATGGGCAGCGGAATCTGGATACTATTGCGGCGAGCTTGCGGCGGTTTGGGCAGCAGAAGCCGATCGTGGTGGATTCACATGGTGTCGTTCGGGCGGGGAATGGGCAATTGGCGGCGGCGAAGTTGCTCGGATGGACGGAGATTCGGGTGGTTCGCTCGGATTTGCCGCCGACGGAGCTGACGGCGTTCGCCATCGCGGACAATCGGACGGGCGAGTTGGCTGAATGGGATACGGAGGTGTTGGCGGGGCTTTTGTCTGATTCGGACCTGGGTGACGTGGGATTTACCGATGAGGAAATGGAAAAGTTCATCGGCAAGATGGGGGCGGGAGAAGACTCCCTCGGCGAAGCCGAAATTCACGAATCGTTTGAGGTCGTGGCGGAATGCCGGGATGAGGAGCAGCAGAAGCAACTTTACGAGCGGCTGAGATCCGAGGGATATTCATGCAGACTGTTCACGCTGTAGTTGAGTGTTCGTTGCAGGACAGCTTTCGCGTGAGGCAGGTTGCGGGAATGTTCGATTTGCCGGTGGATGCGGGGGCGAGATCGGAGTTTTCGGTCCGGATTCCGTCGGTGGATGAGCCGTGGAGCATCGGCGCCATTGTCGGACCGAGCGGGTCGGGCAAGACGACGATTGCGAAACAGGCTTTCGGTGAGCGATTGGCGGATCGATGGGATTGGCCGGCGGATCGGTGCATCCTCGACGGTTTCCCGGAGCAGATGGGAATTCGGGAGATTACGCAGTTGTTGGGAAGCGTGGGATTCAGTTCGCCGCCGGCCTGGTTGCGGCCGTTTCATCTGCTGAGCAACGGGGAACAATTCCGGGTGAATTTGGCTCGGACGTTGGCGGAGATG
>JBEKXM010000228.1:0-7204 GCA_049512115.1 Tepidisphaeraceae bacterium
CGAACGCCAGAAAGTGTCACGCGCCCTTCTCGCAACGATCCTTCGATTAACGATTTGACCGTTAGACCGTAAATCGGTATATTCTCTCATAGTGGCCATCCGGAGCTTTAAGGACGCCGGAACCGCGGACATCGCGGCTCAACGGGCAACGAAGCAATCGCCGCGCACATTGGCCGCTGTACTGCACGATGCCGCGCTGGAAAAGCTGATCCTTCTCGACGCGGCGGTCTCTCTGGATGATTTGGCCATCTGGCCCAGCCTGCGGCTCGAAAAGCTCGTGGGCAAGCGCAAAGGCCAACATAGCATCCGAATCAACCGCCAATACCGGATATGCTTCCTATGGCAGGGACAGGACGCATTTGAAGTTGAGATTGTCGATTACCACTGAGGTGCCGTTCCATGCTCAAATCACCCTTTCATCCCGGAATGTACCTTCGCCAGCTCCTCGACGAGCACGGAATCACGCAAACCCGTTTGGCCCGGCATATCGGCGTCCAGATCGGCGTGATCAACCAAATCTGCAACGAAAAACGCGGCATCTCTCCCGCAATGGCCCTAAAACTCTCCCACGCCCTAAGAACCACGCCGCAATTCTGGCTCAATCTTGAGAACGCCTACAACTTGGGCGGCACCCAGCTTAAACGGCCAATCAGACCCCTCATCCGCGTGGCATAAATCGCGGCGAATCCACTGCCGGCCGATTCGGCCCATTGGAGAAGAAGTCTCACGCAGAGGCGCCAAGGCGCAAAGAAAACTTGGCGAGCTTTGCGCCTTTGCGTGAGACCCCCAATACCGCCGAAAGCTCATTCGCATTGGTCAAGCGCGGCCTGATGGGCATCTGTTGCGCAGTCAGCATCTTCACCGATACCTTGTCGGGTTCGATTTCCGGTGGAACGGTCGGAAGATGAATGATGGCCAGCGGGCGATTGCAGCGATCCGATCCGCCGAAGGGAAGCGATTGACGTACCGACCACTGGTAAAGGCAAGCTGAACAAATGCCGAATCGTCCAGTTTACGATAAAAGTGGCTGTGCATAACACCGTTGTAATCGGTTGAATAAATCTCTTAACTTAATATACCAACCGTACTTACGTTATCCACAAAATTAAATCGTGAATATTTTCTCGATTTTGTGCGCATGGCCAGTATAATCGCGGAATCATGAGCAACTTACTCTTTCCCTCGCATCTATTATCCGAATCAGAAGCCTCCAAGATTATTGATCCCCACTTAGTGACACTCTCCAATTGCTTTGGAGACGGTGTACGGGCTTGGCAGCGCATTCGTCGCAATAATCCCGACGAGTGCCTAATGCTACCGACGCGAACCTGGGCGGGCATCATTCATGCCAATACGGTGCGTGCCGCGCAATTGGCTTTCCGAAACATGGCTCCCGACATCATGCTCTATCACGACGGCAATGACGCTTGCCACGACAACAAGTATTTCGCGATTGATTTTTACGGAAAGCTCGTCTTGCGATTCAAAAAGCTGCGACGCGATCTTCATCCTAGTTGCTATAAGACAGAAGAACAGAAGCATTTTGATCTTCAAGAACCGGAAGAACTTTTGTACGGACCCGCCGCGACGCTGGCAACGGCCGGATACCGATTAGATCGACTGGCCGCCACAATCAAAGACATTCATATCGTCGCGTGGCTTGGAAATATTCGCCTATTTTTAATTCTACTACCCCTCCCAGCGGCGATCGCTATGCCGATCGCCGTAGCGCATCAAGGCAAGCGTCGCAAGACAAGGGTCCGCGCCAAGGGTCGCCGCGGAGTTGAAGGCCAATGAATAGCGAACTGAATCCGCAAATGTTGACTTTGGCTCGCGAGTCGCGAGGCATGACGCAAAGCGATTTGGCGGATGCAGCCGATTTAACTCAGGGGCACGTCTCCAAATTTGAGAGTGCCACTCTCCCTATCCCGCCAGACCAATTGGAGCGCATAGCCCGAGCTACAAGCTATCCGCTTGGTTTCTTTTACAGGCCTGATCGCATATACGGCATCGGTATTAGTTACATCTATCATCGAAAACGAGAAACAATCCCCGCACAGGATTTGAAGAGAATTCTGGCACAAATAAATACGCGAAGCCTTGAGATTTCTGCGATGCTTCGTGGTGCCGAACTGGAATCAGAGAACGAATTTGCGCATCTTGACATCGCAGATTACAACGGCGATCCGTCAATGGTTGCGAAAATCGTTCGGGCACAATGGAAGATGCCGATGGGACCGGTCGCGAGTGTTACGGCGACGATAGAAGATGCCGGAGGAATTGTTTTCCATCATCACTTTGGAAACCGAAAATTCGATGGCCAAAGCCGGTGGCTTAATGGTCTGGCGCCCATGTTCTTTATGAATAGTGATAGTCCGGCTGACCGGGATCGCTTCACCCTTGCGCATGAATTGGGCCATATCGTCATGCACCGTGTTCCGACAAACGACATGGAAAGAGAAGCCGACCGATTTGCGGCTGAATTCCTAATGCCCGAACGTGAAATCATTGATGAGCTACGACCGTTTTCTCTCGAGCGCGCAGCGGGGTTGAAGCTCAAATGGAAAGTATCCGTCGCGGCAGTTGTCCGTCGCGCGTTCGACTTAGAGATAATCAGCGAGAGTCAATACCGAAGATTCAACACGCAACTTTCAGCGGCGGGCTACAGGGTGTTTGACCCCATAGAACTTGATCCCGAAGAACCGGAATTGGTATCAGATTTGATCGGCGTATACCAATCCGAACACTGTTACAGCATTAAGGATTTGTGTCAGCTAACCTGCTTGTTGGAGTCCGAATTTCGCGCGATCTATTTGCCGGTTTCGCTCGGCCAACTAAGGATGGCGAATTGATTCATGGGAACCGTTCGGGACAAGGTGTGTCCCGAACGGTTCGAGCGGCCGTGGTGCAACTGGCAGACACGGACCATTTGGAGTGGTCTGGGCTTCGCCCATCCGGGTTCGATTCCCGGCGGCCGCAATATAGTATCCGAAGATCGTTGGCTTGTGCTACAATGCCACTCGTGGCAAAGAAGCCAAAAAACACCGAGAAGAAAAAAGCCAAGCCCGGCCCAAAGGCTGAGGTTTTGAAGCTGGAAGGCGACTGGCGGGACAATATCCGCAAGTCGTTTCAGGCCAAGAAACCGGTGACGGGCTGGCCGAAATAGTAACCATGGAGATACGATGCCAGCACGCTATCCAATCCAATGCGAGCGGTGTCAGAGACAGCACGTCATCTTTATACCTGAACCATTCTTCCAGCTTCGCCGGATGGAGTTCACCTGTCCGAACACCCAAGAAATCGGCACCTTTTATGTCCCGCGCGGAACGCTTACGTTAGTCGATCAACGCAACCTTCCATCAGACGCTATCATTGCCCGCGATTATTTCGAGCCGCGTCCACCTGGGGCCTAGGGCCGTTTGCGTAAAGTCCATACATCCGAATTTCATCAACCGAGAAAAACTAGCAAACGCTAAGTTAATCCTCAAAAACCGTTCAATCTTGCTCAGCTTTGCGGGGACACCCCCAAATTCGCAACGAAATCGTTGTTGAGCCCGCCTGAGACACTTTCGTTGGTGTCTCGTCGATGCTCACCACCAAAACAACCATAACTACATTGATGAAAATCGGTTACGCTCACTCATTAAGTTTGCATGCACTAACAAAACCCTCTAAAGTGTCTCAAAGTGTCGCATTCTGTCGCATCCGCTCATACCACCAGAAACACCTGCACCAAGCCCGGGCCGTGGACGCCGGTGACGAGGGCGCCTTCGATGTCGGCGGTCTTGGAGGGGCCGGTAATGACCGTGACGTTCGGCGGGCGCGGCTCAAGGCGGATTTTTTCGAGGAGATCGATCAGGTCGGGAACGATTGTCGCCGGGTCGACGAGCGCAACGTGGATCGGGGGAACCAGCGAAATCGCTGAGCCGTGATCGGGATTGGGGCGAATGACCAGCGAGCCGGTCTCGGCGACGGCGGCGTAAACGTCGGTGAGGCCGCAGTCCAAGTCGTAGGCGGCGTCGAGCGTGGAAACGTCCCAGCGATGAACGGACAGGCCGGCGTCTTCGAGGGATTTGGGGATTCCCAAACGATCCAGCAGCGGCGAGGCGGGGATGCCGATCTTGGCGCACTGGTGCAGACGGAGAAACTCGATGAGGCGGGCGCTGATTTGATCGGCTGGGACTTGCTCGAATAGAAAGTTCGCCCCGACGGCGGATTTGGCGAAGAGATCGACGAGGTTGGCATCCTTGGCCGCCAGGCGTGCGATGGAATCGGGAATCCGCGGCGGCGGCGGCGGGTTATCCAAGGGCCGCAATCGGCCCAAGGCTTTGCGAACTTTTTCGATCATCGGATCGGGCATATCAGTTCCTACCGCGCCCCCGCGGCCAATTTGGCGGCGGGAGTACAGGCGTAAACGGTGCGCCCGTTTTGAAGGTCGACATGGACGACCGGCAAGGGCACGCCGGAAGGCTTCGCCTCCGGGCCGGAAGGCTTCGCCTCCGGGCTGGCCGAGGTGAACAGATACGGCAATGCGCCGGCTTGTTCCAGTTGGCGGGCAAGGTCCGGCCAATTTTTTTCCGTCGCGGGATAGCAGGAGCGGTCAACGGCGAATTCGACGAGCTTGTTTTCAAGGCGGGAACGTTCGTCAACCAGGAAAGCCGAATTAGCCGGCAGTCGAGCGGCGAACTGGCCGACGTCGGCAAAGTCGGGGGTATTGGCGTTGATCTGAGTGACTTCGACGGCGACCTTGAAATAGCCGGGCGGATGATCGCCCTTCCACCAAATCGCGGCGAGGAAGATTGCGGCGGCGGCGGCAAATCCCGCGGCGAAGCGGCGGACCTTGGGTGAAATCGCGAGCATGCTGAGGATCGCGCCCGCGGCCAGTGCCGCCAGGACGTGCCAGAGAACCCAAAGGTGCTGTCTCATGATGACGGCGAAGCCGACGGGAATCCGGCCCCAGTTTTCGCCGCCGGTGGGGATTGAATCGTGATGAAGAAAGAGGATTGCCAGGAGCATGGAGGCGAGCCAGGTTCCCAGGGCGAGCCGGTCGCCGCGGACGGCGCGGGAGACGAGGTTGCCGAACATAAGCCAGGCGGCGGGCCAGCCGATCAGGGTGGCGGTCATCGGTTTGGACGTGGCCAGAAGATGGGGAACCATGACTCCGGCAGCCCAGGCGAGGATCAACCACGAGGCCAGGCGTTTCTCCTGGTAGGCGCGGAGCAGGAAAGCCGCGGCGGCGGCGATGATGGCGGGATAAAAAACGTGGAAAATGCTGATCCAATAGTAGAAGACCAACTGGTCCCAGGGAGCGGCCCAGTTTTCGACGTTCTCGTTCAAGTGGTGCAGGATTTGGAGGTTTTCGCGGGCGAATTCGTGCGGGAAGCGGATGGCCGTCCAAATGAGCCAGGGGGCGATCGTCGCGATCGTCGAAAGAACAAGGGTGAGGATTCCCTTGCGCCGAATGGATCGGATGGCAACGATGGCCAGGACGGTGGTGATGAGGGCGGGGTAGGTTTTTGAGAGGAACGCCAGGCCTTGCGCGATTCCGCAGAGGATGAGGAAAACCCGGCGGTGTTTTTCGTGGAAGGCTTCGCCTCCACTATCGCCACTGGTTGGGGGGAGGCCGCGAACGAGGAAATAGATTGACAACTCCGTCCAGAAGAGGAGGGAAATATCGACGTGATCGCTGAAGACGTAGCCGTGAACCAGCATCAGAATGACGGGATTGAAGGCCTGGAGCGCGGCGGCGACGAGGGCGGCGGTGCGATCCAGCAGCCGGCATCCGATCAGATAGGTGAGCCAGGCGGCCAGGGTGGAAAGAATCGCCGATGGGAGGCGAAGGGCCAGGGTGTTCACGCCAAGCAGGAAAAAGGAAGCGGAAATCTGCCACAGGGCCAGGGGGGGTTTGTGAAGCCAGATGTGGTTGTTGAGCCAATCGTCGCGGTCAACGGCAAGGAACGGACGATCGACGAGGGTTGGGGTCAGCGGATGCTTCAAGAAGTTTCTGGCGACGATGGCGTGGAAGACTTCGTCGAGGGGTTTGACGGCGGCGTGGTCGAGATGGTGGAGTTTCAAGGCGAACGATCCGGCCAGGATCAGGATGAGAAGAGCGGCCGACAGCCGGGAATTCACGCTCGATCCTTCCAGACTTGATGAAAGGTTCGCCGCGCGGGCGCCGGCATGTCGCGAACCCGGGTCCAGCCGGCGACGAACGTGGGCAGGGCGCGAATCCAACCTGTCTTGTGAGCCCGCCGGCGAAGCTCGAATTTCTGCGCCGCGACGATCAGGCGGTAAATGCGCGGGCTTTTCATCGCCCGCGCCCAGGTCTTGTAGATCAGCCGCTCGAAAGCGCCGCTGAGGTGCTGGGTGTGGATGTCTCGCCGGAGACTGATGAGAAGCCGGGGTATGTCGATCTTCACCGGGCAGGCTTCGTAGCAGGCGCCGCACAGGCTGCTGGCCTGCGGCAAATCCTTGAATTTGCCAAGCCCCTGAAACAGCGGCGTGATCAGTGCGCCGATGGGGCCGGGATAAACGCTGCCGTAGGCGTGCCCGCCGATCTTGCGATAAACGGGGCAGGCATTCAAACACGCGCCGCAGCGGATGCAGCGAAGCGTTGGGCGATATTCGGGATCGGCGAGGATTTCGGTCCGGCCGTTGTCGAGCAAGACCAGGTGGAATTCCTCGGGTCCGTCCTTCTCGCCGGCGGAGCGCGGACCGCCGAAAACGTTGGTGTAAACGGTCATCGGCTGGCCGGTGGCGCTGCGGGCCAGGAGCTTGAGCATGACCGCCAGGTCGGCCAGGCGGGGAACGAGCTTTTCGATCCCGACGAGGCTGATCAGGACGCGCGGAGTGGTCAGGGATTGCCGGACGTTGCCCTCATTCTCGACGACGCAGACCTGTCCCGTTTCGGCGACGAGGAAATTGCCGCCGGTGATTCCCAGGTCGGCATGGCGGAATTTGTCGCGCAGGAAAGCCCTCGCCTGGGCGGTGAGCGTCGGCGGATCTTCATTATAGGGGCTGTTGAAATATTCGCTGAAAAGCCTGGCGATCGACGCCCGATCCTTGTGCATGATCGGGGCAACCAGGTGGCTCGGCTTGTCGTGGCTGAGCTGGATGATGAACTCGCCCAGGTCCGTCTCGACCAGATCAAGCCCCGAGCCTTTGAGACAATGCGCCAGCTCGATCTCCTCGCTGGCCATCGACT
>JBEKXM010000229.1:0-7202 GCA_049512115.1 Tepidisphaeraceae bacterium
AGCGTGGCCGTCCGCGGTCAAGTTGCGGGCGACGGTGCCGGCGGTCATGGTGATTAAAGCGTTGGTGTGAAGTTGCGCCCCGCTTCCGATGTCGCCGCCGGAGACTTGGACGTTACTGGAATTGTCGGCGGTCAAGCTTCCGGTAATGTGTCCACCGCTGATGGACAGCAGGCCGAAGGGATTGGTGCTGACGTTAACGTCGACGCCGATGGTGCCGCCTTCAAACCCAGCGACGGCGCCGTCCTGGAAGAAGAGGCTGCCGCTGACGGATCCGGCTTCCATTCCGAAGGTGGTTGAGTCCTTGAACTTCACATCGCCGCCGATCGAGCCGCCGGAAATGTCGGCGACGGCGTAGGCGTCACCGGTCAAGCTGCCGGCGACGGCGCCATCGGCCATGGTGAGGTTTGCGGTGGAGTGAAGCTGCACATCGCCGCCGATCGAGCCGCCGGCGACATTGATGATATCGTGGCCGTCCGCGGTCAAGTTGAGGGTCACTGAGCCACCGGCCATGTTGAACGCCGCGCTGTTGTGTAGTTGAACCCCGGCGCCGATTGTGCCGGCGAAGATTTGAACGCTGGTGGTATCGCCGGCGGTCAGGCTGCCGGTAATGCCGCCGGCGTTCATGTTCAGCGTGGCGCTGGCAGCAAGTGTTGCATTCTTCCCGATCGAGCCGCCGCTGAACATGCAGAGGCTTTCGCCATCGGCAATCAAGTTGCCAGCGACGCCGCCGCCGGTCATGTTAAAAGTCGAGTCTGAGTGGACTGTCATGTCCGTGCCAATTCCGCCGGCATCAAGCTCGAGGAAGCCGGTGTCCGTGGCGAGCGCACCGTTGGAGATGCTTGCTCCCGAGATATCGATATAAGCGCCGTCGTGAACTTCGACACTCTGCTGGACCGCGCCCTGATAGAGCCTGGCACTGGAGTTGCCGTCGGCAATCACATTACCGGCGATGCTGCCGTCATATAAATTAAAGATCGCGCCGTCATGGACGTCCACGTCACCGCCGACCGACCCGCCGTTGAGGCTGGCCACGCTATGGTCATGGCCGACGAGGTTCTTAAGAAGCGTCGCGCCGTTGGCCAAAAGGCTGCTGAAGTCGTACGTGTCGGTGGTGCCGGCGACCGTTCCGCCCGACAGAGTGGCCTGACCGAATGCGCGCGTGTAAAGGGCGGATTGCACGGCGCCCCCGCTCATTTGCACGTCGCCGCGGTCCGAGGCGACCATTGTGTCCACGGTGCCGGAGTTGAGGAATACGCCGATAAACGGATTGCTGTCGTCCACGCCACTGCTTGTGAGCGTGCCGGTCAGGGCGCCGCCCTCGATGGTGATGGTACTTTGATCATTGGCAGTCAGATTGCCGTCGATCCTGCCACCCTTTACGTCGATCGCGCTGTTTTGGCGGGCGCTGCCGCCAGTGGACACAGTGCCGCCTGAGAAGGTGATGTTGCCCGTCTGACTTGTTTGAAGTCCGCCGATGACGGTCGCGCTGAGAATGTTGGCGTTGCCGGCGTTGGTGGCGAGTACAGAGCCATTGACGGTAACGCCATCTGTCAATGTCAGCAAAGGAAGGCCGTCACCCGACGGAACAACATTGTTTACATTGGCACTTCCGCCAACGACGCCAGAATCCACGATCGTCTTGCCACCCATGGCGACAACTCCCCCGGCGATATTAGTTGAGGTGAGGGTCGTGGTGCCGGCGACGGTGACCACGCCGCCGATATTGGTGTGACTTGCATCGACGCTTTTCCCCGCGGCGTCGAGCAGACCGGTGACAGTGCCTCCGGTGAGTTGCGCGGTGCTCAGATCATTAACGACAACGCCGCCGTAGGTCCCGCCGTTCATTGTGAACTGGGCGGAGTTATGGGTATTCACGTTCCCATTGATGGTCATATTGTGGGCGAATACCGTGCTGGAGTCATTGGCACTCACATCGCCGTACATCGTCCCGCCGTTCAACAAGGCGGTGCTGCTGTCAATCAGCGTGCAAACGGTATAGGTGCCGGGATTGTATCCGTTTGCCACGGTCCCGATGTCGCCGCCGGTGGTGGTCACCGCCGCAGACTCCAGCAAGTTGACCCCGTAGGCAAGACTGCCGCCGCTGATGTTGATCGTGGAGGTATCCCCCCCTATCGCAACGGAGACGAAGCCACCGCTGATATTGACCGTTCCGTTGTCAGTGGCGGCAAGCCCGCTTAAAGCGTTGCCGTTCATCATGTCAATGACGCTGCCATTGTGGGCGGACATTGAGGCGCCGAAGGTCGCGCCCGAAATGGTAATCGTAGGGCTGGTGGGGTCTAAAAACGCGTTCAAGCCGTTCCAAGCGTCATACCCAACAACGATGCCAAACTGGTCGTCCCCGTCAGGCGTCCAAGACGCATCGAGGGTGGCGTCGTCAGGCAGGAAGGCGTACTGGGCGTGGGCGGCGCTTGTCGCCAAAAGCAAGAGCGCGCCGATCAGCGCGACCAAACGGGGGCTGTGCATTTCTACGCTCCTTGTTCATCTAACGACGTAGATGCGCGCGGTAGGCGCGATGGGTGGGGGCTTATTGTAATTGTATATGCTACAATTATTGCTCTGCGGGGTCAAGGGAAATGTTGGGCTTGGGCGACATTCGCGAACCTTCAGAATGGGCGGATTGCAGGGAATTGGTAGGATGAACTGCTCGCGTTGATTTGGAAAAGATAGTTCGATCAAGAACATTCGAAAAACCCAGTGGTGAACGATCAAGTCGACGCCTACGAGTCATCGGAATGACGGGATTTGAATTCGTGGGGCCGGCAATGAGGCGCAGAACTGCCGGTCGATTATAGCGCACTTCACAATTATCTCGCCTTGGCGGGCGCATAAAAAAAGGAGAGAGCCGTTTTGGTACGGCTCTCTCCAGAAACGCTTGTCGATTTAGTAGCGGTTGCCGCCGCCGCCGCCGCCGGAGCCGCCGCGGCCGCCGCCGCCGTAACCGCCGCGACCGCCGCCGCCGCCGCCGCCGTAGCCGCCGCGACCGCCGCCGCCGCCGCCGTAACCGCCGCGGCCACCGCCGCCGGGACCACGGCTTTCCCTGGGCTTGGCTTCATTGACGGTCAGTGCGCGGCCGCCATGCTCCTTGCCGTTCAAGGCCGCGATGGCCGCCTGGGCCTCCGCGTCGCTGCCCATCTCGACGAATCCGAAACCCTTGCTCCGGCCGGTTTCCCGGTCCGAGATGATCTCGGCGCTCTGGACGGTGCCGTGCGCGCTAAACAGTTCCTGCAGAGCCGAGCTATCCATTTCGTAGCTCATGTTACCGACATACAACTTCTTGCCCATATTTGTTCTCCTCTGGAGTTGGGCGATGAACCCGTATTTTACTTTCCGGGTCCGATGAAAAGAGGCCAACCTTTTGGCCCAAACGGTAGGAGATGAAGGAGAAGAAATTGCGGGCAGAAATGAACTGTCACGGAATTCAAATCTTTCAGTCTGACTTACCTTGGCTAATACTGTATCGGCGTTTTGGGGTAATGTCCAGTTTTCGAGCAGCCGGTAAATGTGAAGAGGGCTGTGGAGCGAATAGCCGATTGCCAATTGCCAATTGCCAATTTGCCGCAAGTCAATTGGCAATAGGCAATTGGCAATCGGCGATCCCATCGAGGCGTCCGGGGGAGGATATCCGCTGAATAAGGGCCTCGATACGGGCCGGCGTTGGGGTAGAATCACGGCGCCATGGACGACGTGAACGAACAATTGGCGTTGCGCGACCGAATGAGGCGGGAGCTTTGGCGGCGAAAAACGCCCCAGCAGCGGATGCGCGACATGGCAAGGATTCAAGAGTCAATGTGGGCCACGCTGCGGCGATCGCCTGATGGATACGCCCACTTCCTGCGTCGCAACTTCAAGGCTCGGGCGGTTCTGGTCCAAGGCGCTTACCGCGAAGGAGCTCAGCGCAGGCTTTGCCCGCAACCTAAAGAATTTTACCGCGAAGGCGCGAAGGACGCGAAGTTACGCGAAGAAGAAAACAAGAGTTTATTTTAGCTTCGCGCAACTTCGCGCCCTTCGCGTCTTCGCGGTAAAATTCTTTGGATTGCGAGCAGAGCTCGCGCTGTGCGTCTTCGCGGTAAAACTCTTCTCGGTTAAACTATTTGGGTTGCGGGCACAGCCAGCGCTGCGCCTCTTCGCGTTGATCTTCCCGGAAAAGCCCCACAAGACAAGCCGCTCAATCGTCAGTGGAGTTTTTCGATCTGGTCGTCGCTGGCCTCGTCCAGGGAAGGGGCGGCCTTGCGGGATTGCCGGCCGCGGATGACCAGACGAATGGGAACTTCCGGATAGGGAAGCAGCTCGCGGAAGCGGTTGATCATGAAGCGCTGATAGGCTTCGTCGAGAAACTTCGGATTGTTGACAAACAGGACGATGGTGGGCGGGGCGACGGCGGATTGGGTGGCGTAATAGATCCGCGCCTTGCGGCCGCTGGGTGTGCTGGGGTGTTTTTCCTGCAAAATCTGGCGGACGACCCGGTTGAGTTGCCCGGTCGTGAGGCGGGTGTTGGCCTGCTTGAATAAATGCTGGGCGGCATCGATGACAATTTGGATGTTCCTTCCATCCTTGGCGGTGATGAACGCGATCGGGGCGTAATCGATCTGCTTGAGCTCCTGATCGAGATACTCGCGGAATTCCTGCATGATTTGGGACTCGTCGACGGAGCCGTCGGCGATGTCCTTGCGGTTTTCGCGAAGCTTCTGGAGCGTGAGGTCCCACTTGTTGATGACGAGGAGGACCGGCTTGAACTGCTCGGCGAGGTATTGGGAGAGTTTTTTGTCCGGGTCGCTGACGGGCTCGGGGCCGTCGATGAGCATGACGACAACGTCGGCGCGGCGGATGGAGCGCTGGGCGCGGTGGAAGCTGTAGAACTCGATGTCGTTGGTCGCCATGCGGCGTTTCTTCCGCACGCCGGCGGTATCGATGACGATCAGGGTTTTGCCTTCCTTCTCGAAGCGCACGTCGATGCTGTCGCGCGTGGTGCCGGGGATTTCGGAAACGATGACTCGCTGGGGATCGCCCTCGTAGAGCTGGGCGATGGAGTTGACCAGGGTGCTCTTGCCGGCGTTTCGCTTGCCAACGATCGCCAGCATCATCTGCGGAGCGGGCATCTCGGTTGGAGCGTGGGAAAGATCGACGTTTTGGCGGATGGCGGCCAGGAGCTGGTCGAGATTGCGGGCGTTGAGCGCGGAGACGCCGATGGGCGTGCCAAACCCCAGCCGGGCGAAGTCGCCGAGGGCCGCGTCGGCCTTGGGGCCGTCGGCCTTGTTGGCAACGAGGAGGGTCTTGATCCCCCGGCGGCGGAGGAGGGCGGCGATCTGCTCATCCCCGCCGGTGAGACCGGCCTGGCAATCCACCAGCAGGAGCACCAAATTCGCCTGCGCCATTGCCAGTTCGATCTGGTGCTGGATGTGTTCGGTCAATTGGTTGGGGTCGACGAATCCGTATCCGCCGGTGTCCACCAGCTCGACATATCGGCCATCGAGGAAGAGCGGATAGGAGACGCGGTCGCGTGTGACGCCGGGCGTGTCCTGAACGATGCTGATGCGTCTGCCCGCCAGGCTGTTGAGCAGGCTGCTCTTTCCGACGTTGGGCCGGCCGACGATGGCGATGACGGGCAGGGTGGACATGGATTTTGGGTTCCGCGAAACGGCGATCTCATTGGCAACAGCGATGGCGCGGGCGAACTATTTGACATCGACCGGAATGCCGTTCTTTCGGGCGGATTCGTACATGGCCTGTATGATGGCGACGGCCTTGCGAGCTTCGGGGCCGGAGGTTTCGGCGTCCTGGCCGCGATCCCACGCCTGATAGACGGCCCGTATGTTCTTGCTATGGAGGTCGAGGGCGATGTCGGTCGCGGCCTTGCCGCCGCCGCTGGTTTTGTCGCGGTTGGGCCCATAGCGTTCGAGCAGTTGCTGGTCCGAGGGAAGCGGGTTTTTGAACTCGAACCGTTTGAGCCCGTTTTCGCTGACGGCCGAGCCGAACTCACCGCCGATTTCGATGCGCACCTGCCCGCCGGGCCACATCGCGGTGGTGCTGACAAACGTTCCGAACACGCCGTTTTCGAATTGCAATGCGCAGGTGAGGGTATCTTCGACTTCGATTTTGGGATGGATTCGGCTGGAGGCGAAGGCGCTGACGGTTTTGACGGGACCGACGATCCACTGAATGAGATCGACCTGGTGAACGCCCTGGTTCATGACCGCCCCGCCGCCGTCGAGCTTCCAGGTCCCGCGCCAGCCGCCGTCGGCGTAATACTGATCGGTTCGATACCAGGGGGTGATGGCGCCGGCCCAGCCGATCTTTCCAAATCGTCCCTGCTGGACGGCATCGTGCAAAATGGCGTTGGCGTCGTCCCAGCGATTCTGGAAAATGCCGGCGAGTCGGACGCCGAATTTTTTCGCCGCCGCGATCATCTCGTCAACGCGATCGGGCAGGATTTCCATGGGCTTTTCGACCAGGACGTTCAGCCCCCGCTCCATCGCCGTGACGGCCGGGGTCTGGTGATCGCCGCTGGGCGTGCAGACGTGAGCGGAATCCAACTTTTCCTTGCGGAGCATTTCCTTCAGATCGGTGTAGATGGGGACCGAGATTTTGGTCTTCTCCAAGGCTTGGCGGCCCTTGTCTGGGACCAGATCGCAGACCGCGACGATCTGACAGTTGGGCAACTGCCCCATGGCCCGCAGGTGCATGGTGCCGACGATTCCCGTCCCGATGATCGCGACACGCCATTGCCGAGGCATTTATTCGTCCTTTCAAAAACGGATTTCAACGCGGAATGTTAAGGGACGGATCGAATAGGAACAAGGAAAAGCGGCGAATTGGCTATTTGGGCAACGAATTCTGCGGCGAAGAGGGCACAATCTTCACGAACTTTCGATTTCCCAGTTGCAGCACGGCCGGTTTTGGGAATGAATATTCCCTGGCGGAATCGGCGACTTTCTCACCGTCGATCTTCACCGCGCCTTCTTTCATCTTACGAATGGCCTCGCTGTTGGAGGAAGCCAAACCAGCCTGGACCAATAGCGGCGGGAGTTTGAGCGGGCCGGGCTCGACGGAAAATTCCGGCATCTCGTCCGGCACGCCGCCGTGGGTCGTCTTGATGAATTGGGCCTCGGCGGCGGCGGCGGCGGCGGGATCGTGCAGCCAGGTGATGATCGTCCTGGCCAGCGCCGCCTTGGCGTTGCGCGGAT
>JBEKXM010000230.1:0-7181 GCA_049512115.1 Tepidisphaeraceae bacterium
CGGGCGGTTGAGTTCGCCAAGAAATACAACGTACCGATCCACGTGCGGAACAGTCAGAATGAGAACGAAGGCACGTGGATCGTCGCGGAGACCCCCCACATGATGGAACACATCGTCGTATCGGGCGCCGCCTTGAAAAAGGAACTCGTGCGCGTGACGGTCAAGCACGTCCCCGACCACCCTGGGGTCGCGGCCAAAATCTTCGGCGACATCGCCGCCGCCAACATCGTGGTGGATGACATCATCCAGAACGTCATGGACGACAACACGGCTAACATCAGCTTCACCGTCGAGCACGGCGACCTGCACGAAATCAAGCCGGTCGTGGATCGCCTGGTCAGGGAACTGGGGGGTACAACAGCGCCGATTTACCAGAACGGCCTGGCCAAAGTCAGCGCCGTCGGGGTTGGCATGAAAGTGCACACGGGCGTGGCCGCGCGGATGTTCAAGGCGCTGGCCGACGGCAAGATCAACATTCAGAACATCACGACCAGCGAGATCAAGATCAGTTGCATCATCAGCAAGGAAGACGCAAATCGGGCGCTTCAAATCGTGCATGATGCGTTCAATCTTGGTGGAGCGAAGTAGTGGCGTTCCGCTGCCAAGCCAGGCGTAATTTGGCGTTGGGGATCGCCACTTTTATCAGAGATTCGACAGTCGCCCCCCCTCACAGTAGCGGTAGCCGACGCCGCGAACCGTTTCAATATAATTGGCCGCGCCCCCCAGGGCTTTTCGGATACCCGCGATATGCGCATCAACGGTGCGCTCAGTGACCGCCTCCTGGCTGTGCAAGGCCGCCTCGATGATTTCGTCGCGAGAAAAGACTCTGCCTTTATGCGAAGCAAGGAGTTCAACGATCCTGAATTCGGCGGCAGTAAGGTCTATTTGCGCGCCCAGGTAAGTAATGCGATGACGGTGAACGTCGATCATGACGTCGCCCGAATGAATTACCGCAGGCAGAGCCGCGTGCGAATCCGCACGTCGCAGGATAGCTCTAACCCGCGCCGTCAATTCCTGGGATACGAACGGCTTGATAAGATAGTCGTCGGCCCCCAGTTCCAATCCGAGCACGCGGTCGGCGGCGCTGGCGCGAGCGGATAGGACAAGAATCGGCATGTGTGCGCTGCGAGGCTCGCTTCGGAGGACCTTGCACACCTCCAGCCCGTCTACGTCGGGCATGGTCAAATCGAGCACAATGAGATCGGGCCGTTGTTCGCGGGCGAGCCGCAAACCAGTTGTGCCGTCAGTGGCGAGAATGACGTCGAACCCCTCCTGCTCGAGTGTGCGGCCGACCAGGCGTGCAAAATCCCTCTCGTCCTCGACGACCAGAATTGTCCGTTGTGGCATTGGCAGACCACGTGTGGTTCGAAATGCGCGGGACCGTGAACTTCTCACAATGATCCGCGCAAGTCTGAGCTATTTTAGCCACCCGGCGGGCGTTGAGAAACGGAATTTCGGAGTGTCTAGCAGGCGTTACGTGTGATCCTTGTTCGCGTCGGGCAAAACACCAACCATTAAATCACCTGTCGGCGAATCCTCGCGTTCAGCGGTAGCGGCGGATGCCAGCGGCAGCTCAATAGTAAAGGCCGCGCCGCAGCCCTTGCCTTCGCTCTTGGCGATAATTTTGCCGTCGTGAGCTTCGATCAGCGCCTGACAAATGGCCAACCCGAGCCCAAGACCACCGAATCGAATCTGGATGTCGTGCCCGCCTTGCTCAAAGGCTTCAAAAATACTCGACAGGCGTTGCGGGTCGATGCCAATCCCCGAGTCGGAGACTTCCACTGCAACTACCCCGGGATTGCGATTGCGTATCCTTACCGCGACCTGGCCGCCGTCAGGGGTGAATTTGAAGGCATTTCGAATCAGATTCCAAAAGACCTGCTGAAGGCGAATGGGATCGCCGAACACCGGCGACTCCGCCGCCGAGAAATCTGTCGTCAAATTGAGCCGCTTACTTTGGAGATCTTCGCGGCAGACCTGAAGGGCACGTTTCATCGGCTCCTTGATATCAATGAACTCTTTGCGCAATCGCATTTTACCAGAGTGAATTCGACTCAGGTCGACAAGATCTTCGATCAGGCGGATTTCAAGATCGACATTTCTGCGAATGCATCGGATGTCCTCACGAACCTGCGGGGACAAGGATGGGTCGTGTTCCAGCGACGCCGTGACCATTAGAACAGGACTGAGCGGCGTCCGCAGTTCATGACTGACCATTGCAAGAAACAGGCTCTTGGCGTGGCTGGCGGATTCCGCGGCCTCTTTGGCCCTGCGCGACGCTTCGGCGGCGCGCTTGGTGGCATCCTGCAATGAACTGGTAAGAACAGAAACAACGGTGAAGACAATCAGTCGCAGAATGTGGTTCCAGATCGCGGCGAAGGACGCGGGGTGTCCCTTTGAGAGCAGGTACGCCGTTGCACCACTTGCCAGCAGCGTCGCAAGCAAGCCGGGTCCAAGGCCGCCATACCAGGCGCTAAGCAGAACGGCTGCAAAGAAAAGGGGTGAAATCCCGGAATCGCCGAATCCGCGAAGCAGGCGGGTAAATATCGCCGCCACGCCGGCGGCGAGGACCGCGAGTCCATAATGAGCGACAAATCTCCGCAGTCGATCCGTCTGCATGTCGTCGTCCTTTGTCCGCCTCTGACCCGGCAATCATTGCAAGTGAATTGCCGGGCCACTTCCCTTGGACGCAACAATTGCATGTTACGGTATCCGCGCCAACCTTGCGAGGCAGCCTTGGACTCCGCTTGGCCGCATTGGCACACGTCCTTCGTGGCAGAAAAAAGAGGCCGCTCTGGCCGTTCTTAATTGTTAACCGTTGATGAAGAAGGTCGCAAAAACGCCAATTTGAGGATGTTTCTCGCTCTATCGGATTTGTCATCCGGTTATAATGCGGGGTTTGAACGTTGAAATCAGGCAGTGGTTCAACCCACCGTTGATTGGCCGGATGAACTGCATCGATTGGTGCGGATCCCACGACCAGTTGAATTGTTAACCGTCCGTGAAGAATGCCGCAATACAGATGATCACGAGATTATTGCTGCTCCGTTTTGTGCCGCCAAATGTTTACAGTTTGAGTTCGCGGTTTACCAACGGGTTCACTGCCGGATCGTCTCCAGCCGGATAGCGGATTGTGGTTGAGGAGCAACGGCGTGGATGGCTTTGATTGCCAGGAGATACACATCTTTGAAACGAGGCTCCGTATGAAACTGCATGCCCCCTGGAAGGACTATGAAGATTCGGAGGTCGACCGCCATGAGACGGGGATGTCCTTTGCCCCCGTCGTGTACGTTGCGCACGACCGCAGCTGCGTGTGGCTGGTGACCAATGATTCAATGGGTCGACAGGCGATTCACATCGCGGACGCCGATCAGATCAGCGAACTGTGGGAGCGGCTTCGGCTAATTTCTCTTTTGTCGGTGCTGAAGGTTGTTGATCATCCCGAGTTGGGGAAGGACGGCCTTCGATTTTCACGGTTCCCCGCCGATGCAACCCGGCCAGAACCGTACCGCCCCGGATCCTTTACTTAAACTTGGCCACGCGAGCGGAGAATCAGGAGGCTAAGGCGCAGGTCGAGACGACGAATGACAAATTGACGCCGAAGAGTCTTAGCGGGAGCCACCATTGCCCACCAACACGATCATCATTCCGTTTCGCAAGAGCGCACACATACCGCTGTGCCTGTCGAGCCTGGCTGTTTGCGAAGGCGTAGAACAACATGGAGTGATGCTGGCACAGCATGGCGGGAAATATTTCGAATTTGAGGAGGATGCTCTTCGCCTGATCCACTGGCGCGTTCGCGATGAGGGCGCATTTCACTTCGCAAAGCTACTCAATGCGGCAATCAAGCGGGCTCACACGGAGTGGGTTACCATCCTTCCGCCGGACTTGTTCGTTCCAGCCGACTATATCACCAAGCTCGACGCGACGCTGGCGAATCCCGCGTGTCGCCGGTGTTATTTCCCCATTCGATATCTGGATTCAGCCGCCACTCAAAGTGTGGAAACGAAATTCAACGACTTTTACCAGTGGATCATCCCATGCACCCTTAACTGGAGGCGCGGGAGCGAGACCTACAAGCGATGCTTGATAGGCTCTGAATGCTTTGCTGTTCGGCCCGCTTGCTTCCTTGAAGTCGGTGGTTACGACGAGCGGTTCCACCAAATCGCGTTGACGAACATCGAATTCAGCAGGCGCTGGTTGAATGTGTTCGGTCCCCCGTTTTGTTCGGACTGCCATCTTTTCCACCGTTGGGGGCATGCGGGACTTGCCGACGACTGCTGCCTGGGCGATGCAGCAGACCGGCGCCTGTTTGCCGAGCGGGAAGGGATGGGGTTCCCACCGCTTCAAATTGCCGACACCTGGGGCGTGTTTCCCGCACCAGTCGAGGATTGAAAAAGCCCAGTGCGAAAATTATTGCGTTGATTCGAATCAACGCGTTATGCGCCAATCCCGACATTCAATGCTGAGGTGAAATAATCGAGCGGGTCCCCATCCGCGTCAGCATCATTGCGGGCTCTACCAAACGCGGGTCCGGTTGCAATTTTCAACGTGGCCTTTCCCGGCAGCCGTGAAAATTGGATTCCTCCGCGCCGGTCTGTCCGATAAGGTTAAAGTTATCAAGGCCAACATCCCGATAAATACGCGGGATACGCTCGGGTGCGCAGGCGGTAATCGGGCGTCTGCGCCACCATTGGGCCGAGGGAATGGCCCGGATCGCATCCTCAGACGGCTACCAAGGAAGGTCGCACATGCGGACCATTGCCATCATCAACCAAAAGGGCGGCTGCGGAAAAACGACAACAAGCATCAACCTTGCGGCGTGTCTGGCGCGCCTCGGCCAAAAGACGTTGCTGGTTGACATGGACCCCCAGGGACATTGCGCCATTGGGCTGGCGGTGCCGGAAGAACAGATCGAACGCACCATCTACGAATGCCTGCTGGAAGAGCGGGACGGCAAACCGGTGCGTCTGGCCGACACGATCTGGCAAATCGCGACCGATTTCGATCTGGCGCCGTCCAATCTGAAGCTGGCGGCGTTCGAGCAGACGTTCGCCGGGCGCATGGGCCGGGAGGACCGGCTCAGAAAAGCGATCGAACCCGTCCAACCGACGTACAAGTGGTGCATCATCGATTGCCCGCCCAGCGTCGGGCTGATTACCTTCAACGCGCTTCGCGCTTGCGATGAGGCCATCGTCCCGGTCGAAACCGGCTATTTCAGCCTGCACGGATTGGCCAAGATGATGGAGACCCTGGAACTGCTTCGGGACAAATGCGACAAGGAAATCCTCATCCGGGTGCTTCCAACGCTGTACGACACGCGAACGAAGTTGGCGCGCGAGGTATTGTCGGAGCTTCGCAACAAGTTCCGGGAATACCTGATGGAGAGCACGGTGAATTTCAACACCAAGCTCAAGGAAGCCGCCAGCTTTGGCCAGCCGATCACCGAATACGATCCGGGAAGCCGGGGGTACAAGGATTTCGTGAACCTGGCGCGCGAGCTGATGGGCCATACGCCGGTGGAATTGGAGCCGACGCCGATGGACAAGCTTTCGCGACCGGCGGAGTTGGTGCAGCGTGCCAAGCAGTTGGCGCAGTTGACGAACCTGCAATTCGGGCGGAACGCGATCCCCGCGGCGCCGCCCGCGCCCGCGGAGCCGGCGGCGTTCGCGGCGGCGATGGGTTCAAGCGGTTCGGTGGCGCTGTCGATCTCCCGCGGACAGATGCAACTGGGCGGTAGATTGGCCGAGGAACCCGTGGCGCAGGCCGTTTCCGCGCCGATTTCGTTGTCGTCCGCCGAGGAGGAAATCGCCGATTCCGCGCCCGCCAGTTATCCCCGGGCCATCGGGCCCAATGCCAATAAGCTACCGAGTGGAAACGGCAACGGGCATGGAAGCGGAAATGGCAATGGAAATGGCAACGGCAACGGAAATGGGAATGGCAACGGCGCATCGGCCAAAACCACCGCGCAAAAGATCGACGATTTCTACGGAGTGAGAAAGGTCGGAGACGAGGTGATCTTCTCCGCCCGCTTTGACAAGGCCAGGAAGGTGCTGATCGCGGGCGACTTCAACAACTGGTCGCCGATGTCCACGCCGATGATCAACCGCGGTCGGCCGGGCGAGTTTTACATGGGCCTGCCGCTGCCGCCGGGACGATACCGTTATCGCTTCGTGGTGGATGGGAAATGGATGACCGATCCGAACAACAAGTACGTTGAAGTGAATCAGTTTGGCGAATTGAACAACGTGATCGAGGTCGATTGACCCTTTGGCGAAACGCGGTGCCCCATGGACCCCAAGCGGCCGCTGAGCGAGATCAGCCATCTGTTTCTGAGCGAGCTGCGCGCTCGTCAGCCGGCAGGATCGCGTCCGTCGCGCATTCCACCAAAGCCGGTCGATCTCAGCCCGGAAGGCTTCGCCTCCGGGGTGGACATGACGCCGGAGGAATTCGCCGCGCCGCTGGAACCCGGTCCCATGCCTCCCGAAGCCGAGCCCGCTTCCGCGCCGGCGATTTCGATTCCCCACGCCGGGCACATCAGCGCTTCGGTGGTTCTCTCGTCGCATTTGATCGACCACCCGGGGCAAAGCGTTCGGCAATATGCCCGCCATCTGGCGGCGGAAGCGAAAAACGTCGGCCTCATCGAGGCCGACGGCGCGGAGTTTACGCTGAGCTGCTTTGAATTGAACGGCGGTGCAGCGGAATCGCCCGTCTGCATCGACGGTCTCGACGTCCGCAAACTATCGGAAACCCTTACGGAACTGGCGGTGGACGTCGATCGCTGGTTGATTTCACTGCCGCATGCCCGCACGCCCGAGGCGCGGGAAATGCTGCGGACGGCGCCGCACTGGGTGCTGCTGAGCACCGCCGATCACGAAGGGGTGGTCGCCACGTATCGCGCGCTCAAGGGCCTGTCGGAATTGGGCCGGCACCGCATCTCGCTGGTGGTTCTGGACGCCCGGGATGATGCCCATGCCAACGCCATCTTCCGCAAGCTCGACGCCGTGAGCCGGCAGTTCCTTCATTGCGGCCTGGAAGCCGGTTCACCCCTTCGCCCCGTGCAGGATGTCACCGAACATGCCGTGCTGAGTTGCCGCGCGGAAGGCAAAGCCTCCGCTGCGGAAGGCAAAGCCTCCGCTGCGGAAGGCAAAGCCTCCGCTGCGGAAGGCAAAGCCTCCGCT
>JBEKXM010000231.1:0-7167 GCA_049512115.1 Tepidisphaeraceae bacterium
CTGACGGCCGCCCGGGGCCGAATCCGCATCCCGACGCGACGCTGGAATTACCGATTTCTCAGGGCGAGCATACGATTCGCCTGGAGAACGCCGGAGCGGATTGGGCTCACATCAGCAAATTCGTTCTGACGCCCTACGCTCCGGGTTTGGCCGTTCTTGCCAAGAGGGGGAAGAACCTGGTCGTGCTGTGGGTTTACAATCGCGCTGGGGCCGCGGGCCAGCCGGTGGCGGGAAAACTTCGTGTCCCGGGATTGCCGGCTGGGTTGTACAACGTCGCCTGGATGGATACGCGTACCGGAAACGTCATCAGCCAGACAAGCCTCACGGCGATCAGTGACGAGCCGCTGATTGTGGACACCCCGCCGATCGCCACCGACATGGCCGCCTGGATCAGCCGCTGATATAGTGAGTCGGCGGCAGAATATTTCGGTCGATCGCACCGGGGCGAATACGTGTGAACAGCAAAGACGCGCTGAATTTGGCGAGACGACACCATCGCGCCGGCGAGTTGGGCGAGGCGGAGAAAATCTATCGCCGGGTTCTGCAAAATCAGCCAAACCATCCGGAGGCGCTGCATTTGCTCGGGGCGCTGGTTGGTCAACGCGGCGATACCGAAGCGGCAATCGACTTGATCCGACGGTCGATTGCCCTAAATAGCCCCGATGCCGAAGCCCACAGAAATCTCGGCGCTCTGTTGGCGCAAAGCAAGCGGTACGACGAAGCGCTGGCTTGTTTTTCGAAGGCGGCCCAGCTTAGGCCGGAGGACGCGCAGACCCATCAGGACATTGGAAATATTTATACGATCCAGAATCGAGTGGATGAGGCGATCGCCGCATACCAAAAGGCCGTGGCGCTGAAACCCGGATTCTTCGCGGCATACGTCAGTTTGGGCGACGCGCTCAGCAAGAAGGGTCGAATCGACGAGGCGTTGTCCGCGTACAGTCGCGCCGCCCAATTGAATCCCAACGTTGCGGTGATCCATAACAACATTGGGAAATTGCTGTTCAAAAAGGGCCGATTCGACGAGGCGATTCTCGCTCATTCGACGGCGGTCCGGCTGAAGGCGGATTTTGCGATGGCCTATTTTGCCTTGGGTCACGCGTACCGCGCGGCCGGCCCCCACCGGCTGGAAGACGCCTTGGCCGCCTACCGCCAGGCCGTGAACCTGAAGCCCGACCTCATCGACGCCTATGTGAGCATGGCCCTGATTCTCGCGGCGGTACAGCGATTCGACGAGGCGCTGGAATGTCATGTCCGCGCCGCCGAACTTCAGCCCAATGCCGCAATCACGCACGAGGCGCTGGGCGCGATCATGCTGCGCCAACGCGGCGCGGCGGCGGCGGTGGAGCACTTCCGCCGCGCCGTCGCCATCGATCCCACTCTCTTCTCCGCCTGGAATTCTCTTGGCGTGGCACTGGAATCCCAGGGCCGGTTTGACGAGGCCGCGGACTGTTTCAGACAGATGCTGACGATACGCCCGGACTCGATCGTCGCCCACAGGCAATTGGTTGCTTCCAGCAGGCAAAAGGCCAGTCAAACGGAAATCGAGCCGCTGATGGATCTGCTCCGTCAGCCCAATTTGACCACCGAACAACGGATTAGCGCCGAATTTGCCCTTGGAACCGCGCTCGATGACGCGGAGCGCTTCGAGGAGGCCTTTAGCCATTTTGCGCAAGGCAATTCGCTTGAAAAGGAACGGCGGGCGTTGACGGGCGACCGTTATGATCCGGATGCGTTTCGCGCTCTGACTGACCAACAGATCGAAACATTTACCCCCGAGTTCTTTGAGAAACGGCGCGGGTGGATTGAGCCTTCAGAACTTCCCGTGTTCGTCATGGGAATGCCGCGCTCCGGCACCACGCTTGTGCATCAGATCGCCGCCAGCCATCCGCGCGTTTACGGCGCCGGAGAACTGAACGACATCTCCTATATCTCCGATGCCCTCAAGAACAATGGAAAGGCCTCCGCGCCGATGTGGACCGCGGAATCATTGAAAGAAGCGTCGCGGCGGCATCTTCAACGCCTTCAATCCTTCGACGCCAATGCGCTGCGCGTCGTCGACAAGATGCCCGGCAACCTGCATTATCTCGGCCTGATCGCCCTGCTGTTCCCCGCGGCGCGCATTGTCCTGTGCCGCCGTGATCCACGCGATACCTGCCTGTCCTGCTATTTTCAGGGGTTCACCCGAGGGAACACGTTTTCATTTGATTTGGCCCATTGCGGCCATTACCACGTGGAAAATGACCGATTGCTGGCTCACTGGCTCCGTGTATTACCGTTGGCGATGCTGGAGGTTCAGTACGAAAACGTGGTCGCGGATTTGGAAGGCCAGAGCCGCCGGCTGATTGACTTCCTGGGCCTGCCCTGGGATCCGGCGTGCCTGGAGTTCCACCGCGCGCCGACAACGGTCCTGACGCCAAGCATTTGGCAAGTCCGCCAGCCGATCTATCAAAAATCAGCCGGGCGATGGCGCCATTACGAGCGGCGTCTGGGCCCATTGCTTAAATCGCTCGGTCTTTGATCCCAACGGATACCAGCGGGCGAAAAAAAGCCACGGGAGAACTCTCCCGTGGCATTTGTGCCGCGTGGATACTACAGCGTTGGCGAAAACCCAATCAGCCAACCTAGACCTTGGATCGCCTACGCATCAGCAGGGCTGGAACGCCAAGGCCGAGCAATCCCAGCGATGCCGGTTCGGGAACCTGATACGTGACCGACAAGTTGTCGATGTATATGGTTTCCGGACCGTTGATGTTACGGCCGCTAGGATCGTCCGTGTAATCCTGGAACGTGATCGCCCGAACGTTAATGCCGCTCAACGGGATGTTGATCGTTTCCCAGGTTCCGGCATCCGAACCATTGGGGTTGTACGACGGATCACCCAATTCCTCGTTGAAGCCCGTGTCGATCCAGTTGTAGCTTTCGTCGCGAGTGGCAACCTGGAAATAGCCATAGCCGCCGTAAATGTCCTTCGTCGAACTCGGATCGACCATCAGGTTGAAGGAGATGTCCGTAACGGCATAGCCCGGGGTGTCGGGGGTGGTGGTGTATGGGAAGATATCCGACGTGAAGGCGCTGGTTTCGCCACCATCGTAGGCTGCGGCGAATGCCCAGCCAAGATCTACTGAGCCACCGCTATTTCCCGTGTCATCTTGTGCCCCAGTCCAGGCAATCGAGTGATGTGCCGTCGGCGAGGATCCGCCATAGTCAAAACGCATGGAAATGGGCGGTGGATTGTAATTGGCCGACGTTTGGAACGAACTGGAATCATCAAACGTGTTGGTGTACGTGGCGGTTTGAGCGCCCGCTATCGAGGTCGCGACGAGCGACGCTCCAATGGGCGCCAACGCCATCCACATAGCGTGATGGACTTTCAATTTCCGCATAAGCAACTCTCCTCCGAAACGTCACAAAAGCGTTTCGATATTGGAAACCGCGCCACCCGAGCAGAGGAGGGAACGCCCGTCCTCGGAAGTGCGCTCAGGTGTCGTCATCTCAAACAAACCCACCTAATTCATGTGTATAAGGTCATCAAACTTACGCGAGCCGCCGCAGTTATGTTTTCCCGTCACCTCCTTCAAAAGGTCAATTGCGCGCCGCCATGTCGCGATACTCCTGGCTCGACTCACGCGCAATCAACTTCACAGGAAGTTCTTCATGCCGGCCGCGATCGCGAATTTGACCCAGCGATCTGCCCAATACCACTTGGGCGGCGCGTTGGCCGATTTCGTAGGCCGGCTGGCGCACCGTCGTCAGGGGCGGAGACATTTCGCAGGCAAAGTCATCGTCGGCGAAGCCGACTACGGACAGATCGTCCGGAATCTTCAAATTGAATTCCTTCGCAGCCTTATAAACCGTCTTGGCATAAAGATCGCTCGCCGCAAAAATCGCGGTAGGTCGATCCGGCAGCGACAACAGCTCCCGCGCGGGGATAATTCCAAGGTCTACTTCACCCGCCGGCGCTTCTCGCGTCGCGAAGCTCACTCCGGGCATGCGCGAAAGCGCCGATTCGAAAGCCTCCCGCCGCGCCAACGCCCACGTGGCCACCGCCGGACCAGCCAGATGACCAAATCGCCGATGACCCAGAGCATAAAGATGCTCCGCCACCATCCGGCCGCCCATCGCCTCGTCGCTTCCGACATAATCCGAATTGAACTCCGGCGGAAGCTGATGATCGATCGTCACCACCGGAAGATTCCGGGATGAGAACTCGTGGATGTGTTCGACAAACAATTGAGCGAATGACGGCCAAAGGATCACGCCATCCACCCGGCGATCCACCAGGCGGTGAATCTGGTCCAGCTCGTTCCCGCTGCCGGCCGGGCCGTTTCGTCGCCGCGGCGACGGGCCCGTGTGTACGGTCCATAACGTGATGGGAACATGGTCGGCGTTTGTCAACGTGTCATGAATTCCGTACAGGACTTCTGACCAGAAATAATCGAACGGCGGCATCATGACGCCGATCATTCTTGTCTTTCCCGTCTGAATGCCTTGGACCAGAAGATTCGGCCGATACTTCAGCCGCTCGGCTGCCTGCAAAACGCGCTGACTGGTCTGATCGGAGTTCCCTCTACGCCCGGATAAGACAAGCGACACCGTGGATTGCGACACGCCCGCTTGCTCCGCAATGCGCTTCTGACTGACTTGGAACCGCAACTTGTTCATCTTGACCCAATCTAATATATATGAACGAGCCCAACAGTCAATGTTATTCTGGCATGATTTTAACCGATTGCTGCCAGTCTGCAAAAACATCGCAGCAACAATCTTAAGAAGAAGTCGGGCTCAACCGGAGACGCCATTCAAATCCGATATAACATTTTTATTTACAATATGTTACAATATGACAACAAGGGAGAGTTATTTGGAGTTCAACGGTTGAATCGATGGTTGTCGGTTGTTCTCCACCGTCATTTTTTCCGTCGCAGGCTGACGTTCCAGGGGATGCTCTTGCCGCAATTTGTTCCAAGGGGCGCGGGGGCCTATTGCGATGAACGATTCGGATCAACCAAATAGCGAAAAAGCTATTGAAATGGGTCTCTGTTTGTGATCGTTGTCGGGCATATTCGGCGCTTCGGCCTCAAACCCGTGCCAATCGAGGCTTGAACCTCATGTAATATATATGAACATGATGAATTTCGTTGTATTCTGGCCATTAGCGGGGTATAAAACAGGTTGGTTCATTTGTTGCCGCGGCAAAACGGGGGTTGGGCTTGGTTGTCGGGGTGGCGGGAGTTGGTCTTCGGAATACCTCACGCAGTGTCGCGGAGGCACTGAACTTAGCGGCGAGCGAAGAGGCGGATGGATGCGGTTGAATTGCAGGACTTTCGGCGTCGAGTATTAGGCCCGACGGTTGAAAGCGTTGTGTTCCGGCCACACCCGACAAATCGCGGACGAGGAGAATATGTTGCGGAATTCCTCCCGAGGGCGTCGCCGCGGAGCCGACCTTCATCGATCGATTTGCTCAATTGAATTCCTGGAAGTCCGAACGCTTCTGTCAACCGCCACTATAAACGCCGGTTCCACCGTCCGTAGCGTGCCCTCCGATATGTTGGGCGTGAATACCGCGCCCTGGGATTCGTTGCTTAACTCAGCAACAACACTCTCAATGTCTCAGGCCGCCGGCATTAATGCCGTCCGCATCGGCGGGGGATCCTATGCGGATAGCTGGCACTTCAATTCCACCTCGCAAAGTGAATCCATCGGCCAGCAGGCGGATTATGTAGCCAATCTCGGCGCTACCGGAGTCGTCACCGTTGACTATGGATCGGGAAGCCCTCAGGAAGGGGTCGCGCTCTGGGCGTATCTCAACGGCTCGCCTACGGATACGTATGCCATCGGCTCGGGTGAGCAATGGAACGGCAGCAATTGGGTGTCGGTGGATTGGAAGACGGTCGGCTATTGGGCCAGCCTGCGCGCTGGTACGACCGTCGCCCACAACTCCTTGGGCGCCAACCATCCCGCATCGTTTAACATCCCGTATTTTGAGATCGGCAACGAGGTTTACGGGAGCTGGGAAACGGACAATCACGGAAAAACCGGTGACACGTTGCCGATGCCGGGCAGCGCCACGCGGAAGGCCCACGATCCGACCACAATTATTTCTTTCGCCAGGCAATTCCAAACGGAGATCAATAGCATTCTTGCCGACGGAAGCGAGTCGGGTGCTGCTCCGATATCCATCGGCATCGACAGCCAGAGCGTCGCAACGACCGGCGGCAACTCGTTCTCTGATTGGATCGGCGGTATCCTCACGCAATCCGTCAGCCAGGGCTTCACCCTGGGCTACATTGCCGATCACTATTACACTTCGCTTGGCCCCGGCAGTGAAAATGATGCGTCACTACTCGGCGTTTCCAACACGACCACCAGCAACACCAATTCGGACAACCCCTACGACTGGGCTCAGCGATCTTCGGACTATGATACTCTGATCCACAATGCCGAAGTTGCCGGCGGATCAGCGGGCGTTCAATACCTCGGAAATGTTCAGCTCATCGCCGACGAAGTCAATTCCGTTTCCTCCAGCCCCGGCCAACAATCGGTCAGCCTGGTCAATGGGCTTTTCATCGCCGATGCGCTGGGCAGCACTCTGGAAACCGCCGGCTCCAACGGTTTCGCGGGCTATCAGGGCTTCTGGATCTGGGACCTCCACAACGGTCCCGGCGGTGGACTCGTTTCTTCCAGCTTGTATGGTTGGCGCCAGTACGGTGACTACGGCATCATTGGCAACGGCTCCCCCGCAAGCACCAACGAACCCTCCCCCGATTATTTCGCCATTCAATTGGCCTCCAAGTTCATCCAGCCCGGCGGCGCCGTGGTCGCCTCCAGCGAGGACAACGAATCCACCCTCGACACGTACGCGGTCCTTGAACCCAACGGCCATCTCGATCTGCTCGTGATCAACAAGACCGAAGCCGGCCTCAATAACAACACCACCGGCACTCCGCAGTTGCTGAGCGAAACTTTCGATCTCAGCGGATTCACTCCCAGCACCCAAGCGCAGGTCTGGCAATACGGTTCCGCTCAGGACAACCAGCAAGAAGGGGGGACTACCCCCTCCCTGGCCAGTTCCATGCAGACCCTAAGCGTCACGGGCTCGAACTTCAATTTTTCGATCCCGTCGTACTCGATGACGGTCATCGACTTAACCCCCGCCGGCCCCAC
>JBEKXM010000232.1:0-7166 GCA_049512115.1 Tepidisphaeraceae bacterium
GAAACGCGCCAGGCCATCGGAAACCGCGATCTGTTCGGAATGTCGCGCGTCACGTTCGCGTCCTCTTCGGCCGACAGCACGCAGATCAACAGCCAAGCCGGCCCCTGCGTGATCATCGCTTCCAGCCCGACGTGCGAGTTTGGGCGAATTCTTCACCATCTTTCGCAAGGGATCGAGAATCCGGAAAATCTGGTGGTGTTCACCGGGTATATTCCGGCGGACACGCTGGGCCGACGACTCCAGGCGGGCCAAAAGCGGGTGCGGATTCTGGACCGCTGGTACGACGTGAAATGCCAGGTCCGCACGATTCACGGCCTCAGCGCCCACGCGGATGGGGACGAGCTGCTGAGATTCCTCAAGCCGACGCTGGGAAAGCAAACGGCATCGTGGATCGTTCACGGGGAGGTCGATCAGGCGGAAGGATTTGCGCATCGGCTGATGGCTGCCGGGATCGGCAGGGCGGCGGTGCCGGCGATCGAAACGTCGATTATCGACGATGCTGGATCGAGTGCCGGCGGCTCGGCCGCGGCGGCGGAAATTGGGGAATAATGAAATGGCTCACAACGAGAAGGTCGGATATACTCAATGGGGAGAACAGGACATGACCTATCGCGGAACTGTAAAGGGTGGAGTGGTTATCCTAAAGGACGCTAATCTGCTGCCGGATGGAACTGAGGTGACGGTGGCGCCTGTCGATGACGGTAAAATCCCAGCCAGGAAAGGGCCAAAGTCACAACGGAGCGTTCGCGGCAAGATGTTGGAATTCGGAAAGTCCGCCGAAGCAAAGCCGTGCGACTTACCCGCGGATCTTGCGGCTAACCACGATCACTACCTGCACGGACTTCCAAAACGCCGATGAAGGTTACCTTCGCCGACACTTTCTATTACCTGGCCATGTTAAATCCCGGTGACGCCGCTCATCAGCAGGCGATGCAAGCCACCGAGCAATTACGCGGCGGCCTGCTTACGACTGAATTCGTGCTTCTTGAGGTGGCTGACGCGCTCTCGCTGCCCCGCGAACGATCGAAGTTTTTGGAACTGTTTGATTATCTGACATCGACGCCGGAAGTGGTGGTTGTTCCCACCAGTTCCGAACTTCTACGCCGTGGGGTGGAATTATATCGGCGACGGCCGGACAAAGATTGGCCCCTGACCGATTGCATTAGTTTTGTTGTGATGGAGCGGAATGCCATCGCCGAAGCGCTTACGGGCGACAATCACTTTCGGCAGGCAGGGTTTAAGCCGCTTCTGGCAGGGGCCTAGTGATGGAGGCTCCGTCCCCGCGATGGAAATGTCGATCATGGACGATCCCGGCTCGATTGCCGTTGGTTCGGTCGTTGCGATGGAAGCGGGGGAATGATCCACCCGGCAATGAAAGTGATATCCTTGGGTGATGGGCCTGGTTCCCCGATCGGAAGATGCGGCGGCGCTGTGCGAACGCTTTTTCGATTCGCCGGTCACGACCATCGCGCGGTTTCTGACGGGGCTTGCTAATTATGTTTACGACGTGGTCCTGACGGATGGCCGCAATGTCGTTGCGCGAATCGCCGTTGAGGAAAATCGTCGGCAGATCGAAGGGGGGATTTTTTGGTCGGGGGTGCTCCGTCGGATCGGCGTGCCGCTGCCAGCGCTGCTGTTTGCCGATGCGAAGGGTGATCCGTTTGCGTATATGGTGCCGGAGCGACTGCCGGGCACGGACTTGGCAAATATCTACGATGGGCTTTCCTTGGAGCAGAAGCAAACGCTGGCCGAGCAGTTGGCAGAGATTCAAGATCGGGTCGGCGGGCAGCCCTTGGGCCGGGGCTACGGCTTTGTATCGCAATTAGATGATCCGGCAGTGCATCGGACGTGGCGGTCCGTGCTCGACGCAACGCTGGCCCGAGCATACGAACGGGTGGAATCTGTTCCAGGGGTTGAGGTGAATCGCCTGCGGCGCATCGAAGCCGCGCTGGCTCACGAGGATGGCTATTTGTCGGCCGTTGCCCCAAGGGCGTTTCTGGACGACATCACCACCAAGAACGTCATCATTGATGCCGGACGCCTCACGGGCATCGTGGACGTGGATGAGATATGTTTCGGCGATCCGCTATTCACGCTGGGCCTGACTCGCATGTCGCTTCTGGCTCGCGGGCGGCAGGTGGACTACATCGACGACTGGGTGAATATCCTCGAACTGAACGCCCGGCAGCTTCGCATCCTCGATTTATACACGGCGATCCATTGCACAACTTTCATCGGCGAGCTTGGGCAACGATTCAACAAGGATGCCGTCTCGCCAATTGATCGAGGAGAAGTGAACCGGTTGCTGGAGATTTTTGACGGGTTATTGAGCGATCATTGAGGGTCGCGCGGCTGCCAGTTGGGCGGCGCGTTGAACGTACCCCAAACGCCGCACAAATGCGGCGGCGACCGCGGGATGGCCATCCCGCGGCTTTGGATGCTAGCCTGCCCTCGGGGTTCCGCGGCAGTTTTCGCATTCGTATTGCTGGCCCAGGCAGTGCTGCACGCGCTTGTTCAGCAGATCGAGGATCAGGTCGTCGATCCCCAGCATCTGGGTCACGTGATAGGCCACGCCGGAATGTTTCGCCGCGGCGTTGGCGGTCAGCCGGGGGATGTCCTGAGTCCAGTGCTTTCCGGGGCCGAGGAAAAATGGACAAACGACGACGCGCTTGGCGCCGCGTTGGACGCAGCGGTCGAAAGCGGTCGCGATCGACGGCTCGGCGATTTCCATGTGGGCCGGCTCAACGACGGAGTATTCTTGTGCGAATCGCGTTGCAAAGAGCGACGCCAATTCCTCGAGCATCCGATTGCTCTCGGTAAGCCGGGAGCCATGATCCACGATGACGATTCCGATGTGGGCCGATTGGTCAGGCATGTCTTTTGTTATCCTTTTCGTTCGGCGAGCGTCACGTCGAAGGAGAGGGTCTGTGTTCCGCGAATGAGCTTGATGGTGATCCTGTCGCCGGGTTTGCAATTGGCCAGGGCCTGGGTCAAGTCCATGAGGTTTTCCAGTTTTTGCGGGCCGAACTGGACGAGGAGATCGCCCTCGCGCAATCCGGCGGCGTCGGCGGGCGTGCCGGGCGTAGTGCCCGAAATCAAAACCCCAACGCGTGAATCGAGCGAAGCGTAATCCGGGATGATTCCCAGGATCGCGCGGCGTGCCGGAGTCGGCCCGAAATCCGGGCTGCCGAACAAGTGCATCGAATCCTTGTCCGCCTCCACGAGGTACGGCTCGTGCGGCATCCTGGTCAAGCCCGTCAGCACCTTGGCGGTGAAATCCGCGACTTCTCCGATGCCCTCGAAGTTGATCTTTTCCGCGACGTCGGTGGGGCGGTGATAGTCGACGTGGATTCCGCTGAAAAAGAACATGACCGGGATTCGCCGCTGGGCGAAGGACATGTGATCGCTCGGCCCCATTCCGCCGCGTCCGATGCTCTTGAGCTTCAGAGGCGAATCCAAATCCGCCTGACCGAGGATCGCATCAAAATCCTTCGCCGTGCCCTGCCCGCCGATGTAGAGCGTCTGTTGGCGAATCCGCCCGACCATGTCCAGGTTGACCATGGCCACGATTTTGTCGAGCGATACCGGCGGATGCTTGATGAAATACTGCGATCCGATTAACCCTTCCTCTTCGGCGGTGAAACAGATGAAAAGGATCGTCCGCGGCGGCGGGGGGGCGTGCGCCAGGCACGAGGCCAACTCCAGGACGGTGGACGTCCCCGATGCGTTGTCGTCCGCGCCATGATAGATGCTTCCCGGCGGACCGAACATACCGCCCAGCCGTCCCAAGCCCAGGTGATCGTAATGTGCGCCCACCACGACAAATTCACCCGCGTTGGGGCCTGTTCCGGGCAGGGCGGCCGTCACGTTCTTCACGTGGGCGGTCATGGATTGAATCTGCACCTGGCCGGAAACGGTCTGGTCCTTGAGTTCCATGGACCGCGGTTTGAACGATGCGTCGATTTGGGCGCGCAGGGTTTTCAAGTCCCCCGCGCCGGCGGCGGCGAGGAGCCGGTTGACAACGGCCTGCTTGATCTGGAGGACGGGAATCGTGGACGGCGAGGAGAACGTGCCGGAAAAGGGGATGAGCAAATCCGGCTCCGAATCAGGGGGGTTGACCAGCAGCAGCGCAGCCGCGCCGTGGTCCGCGGCCGCCTTCGTCTTGGCGGTGAACGTTGCGTGATTCGACCACCCGGACAAGTCCGAGGGCGGCGCGAGCCGGCTGTGGCTTTGGGCGTCCATCGGTTCGTAACGCATGGCCACGACGACTTTGCCCTTGACGTCGATACCGTCGTAATCGTCGTAACCTACTTCGGGGGCGGACATGCCGTACCCGACGAACACTACCGGCCCGGTGAACCGTTCCTCGATGGAAAAGCGCATCGGCAAATAATCCGCGTCGATCGCCAGGCTCTGCGACCCGATTGCCAACGCCGTTTTGGGGCCGGGGCCGGCCTGGGTGGTGTAATCAAACGGCTGGAAGAAATCCGCCGAGCCGGGCAAGGGCCGCAGGCCATCGGCGGCGAATTCCCCGGCGATGAACTGCGCGGCGGCATCAAGCCCCGGCAAGCCAACGCCCCGGCCCTGCAACTGATCGCTTGCCAGATATGGCAGCGTATCCTTGGGATCGGAATCGGTCGCTGGCGGGGCGGTGCTGGAGATGTCAGTGGAGGGGGCGGATCGGGTGGTTGGCTCCGTTGCCGGGACGGACGGCGGCGCGGAATGCGAGCCGCATGCAACCAATCCCCACGCGGCGAGCAGAAAAATCCAGCGGGTCCATCGGAGAGGCATGGGTGCGATTGTATGTCAACGTCCGAGAATATCTAATCGCTTTGCACCCTTTTTGCCGATAATTGATGCATATCGCCATGCCCTCAAGCGGACCGAAGAAACCGCGCGCTCTGCTGCCCCAACCCCGGCAAAAGGAATCCCACGGATCGGATTTGGACAATCTGCTCGGCCGCAGGCCGGTGAGCCTCGACACGCCGGAACTGCAACGGTTCCTCGCCGGCAAGGACGTGTTGGTCACGGGCGCGGGGGGGAGCATCGGCTCGGAAATCTGCCGGCAATCGATGAAGTTCTGCCCGCGGCGCATGATCCTGCTGGATCAGGCCGAAAATAATCTCTTCGAAATCGACCGCGAGTTGCGCCATCGATGGGTGGGCGCCGAAATGGTCCCGGTGATAGCGGACATCTGCGACGGGCGGCGCATTGCACAGGTTTTCGAGCAACATCAGCCGCAGGTGATCTTCCACTGTGCCGCGCACAAGCACGTTCCGATGATGGAACTGAATCCCGGCGAGGCGATCAAGAACAACGTGTTCGGGACGAGGACGGTCGCGGATGCGGCGCGCGCCAACGGGGCCGCGGCGTTCGTGATGGTCAGCACGGACAAGGCGGTGAATCCCAGCAGCGTCATGGGCGCCACCAAGCGCTGCGCCGAGTTGTATATCCAATCTCTGAACGCGGAGGATTGCCGCACGCGGTTCGTGGCGGTGCGGTTCGGGAACGTGCTGGGGAGCAGCGGGAGCGTGGTGCCGATCTTCCGCAAGCAGATCGAAGCGGGCGGGCCGGTCACGGTGACCCATGCGGACATGAAGCGGTATTTTATGACGATCGCCGAGGCCAGCCAGCTCGTCATGCAGGCGGGCGCGATCGGACGCGGCGGGGAGATTTTCATCCTCGACATGGGCAAGCCGATGAAGATCCTTTCCCTCGCCCGGGAAATGATCCGCCGCCAGGGCCTGAGGCCCGGGAAAGACATTGCCATCGAATTCACCGGCATCCGGCCGGGGGAAAAGCTATACGAGGAACTGGCGTGCCCGGGTGAGCAAACGCGGCCGACGAGCCAGGCGAAAATCCGGGTTTGGCAGCTTCCCCGCGCGATGCCGGAGCAGGTCGAGCGAATGATGGAAATGTTGGCGTCGGTGACGGGGGCAAATCATCGCGAGATCGCGGATGTGCTGGCGCGATGTGTTCCGGAATATCAGTCAAGTGCGGGGGAAAAGCCGGTGATGCAGATCGTGGCGGATGCGGCGTAGACTACCGAAGAACCTACGAAGCTCTAAGGGCCGCGAAAGACAAGCCGCCTATCTATCGTCAGTTGCAACTTGCAGTATCCACCCGTCGGCGGTACAGGCCACGACAGATTTTCCGCAGCGAACGAAATAGGTGCCTGGATATTCAGGCAATTGTCCTACAAATGCTGAATCATTCTCTTCGCCGAGTAGGGGCAATGGCGGATTCTCCTGATACCGACTCTGAATATCCAAGTATTTGGAATTAGAAGAAACGCTGGTTCCCCAGGGCGTTACTCCACCTCCCCTAAAAAGGACGATATTCGGCGACCAGCAATACGGGTATGAGGTGATCTCCGTCATACTGGACGACGTCAGCATTTTGCGCATGTCCGCATCGCTTACGGCGCGGTTTTTCAAGGACCACGTTGGAACACCGCGGCTTTTGATCAGGTTACAAATCTCCGCGTTGTAGCCGGGCTCCCATCGCCTCATCCAGCTGTGCTTAAACGGAAAGCCGGAATCCGGATCGAAAAATGAGATGAAGTCAATTGTACCGTCCCTTCGATATGAGCTTTCCTGGCGTGAGATTACGCTTGCCTTCTGATTCGCCCAATCTGCATCTGCCATTCTGGCGCCTTCGGCACTGTCCAATGCGTCCGTCAAGCGTTGATAGCCGAATGGAAAGACCAGGGCAGTCACCGGAATGCCGCTCAGTAGGGCGATGCGCGACCAGCGATACCGCCAGGATTGCGGCTCCGTTCGCAATGCCGGAGATATTCGTAATAATCGGTAAGCCAATCGGCTCAGGAGAGTAATGATAAGTGTGAGCACCACATGGAAGGGGACTGCCGTTATCAGGTTCTCGAACCACAAATCAAAATCGCGCCTTGGGTGCGGGTTCATGTTGGCGAACGGGAAAGTCCACGCGTCGATTCCACTGGTCAACACTGCGTAAAGGAATAGAAGTCTGCGGGAAAACCTGCCCCCAGGCATGATCAACGCGAACATCGGAATTGGAAAAACCCACAGCCAAGGCGGAGCTTCCAAGATTCGATCGACCGGCGGCCAGTAGCTACGGCTATACGACGGAATGCAGACGACGCCGTACAAGACGGTGCCGATTACGAGCACCGCAATTGCGGCGTA
>JBEKXM010000233.1:0-9024 GCA_049512115.1 Tepidisphaeraceae bacterium
TTGGGACGGTTATAGGGGTAGGGAAGACCGATTTGGGTTCGGTCTCCCCTCCCTCCGAACCGGACGGGCGGATTTCCCGCATCCGGCTCTCCAGCTAATGGTTCACCGCTCGCGCGGATTGACGGGCCAGTCGATGGGCTGCGGTCAGTGAGAACAGCCCAAGACCGGTGAAGTACGAGTTCGGCCAGCGCTGATGATCCGACCCACGTCCGCGTCCTTGCTTTCCCTGAGGTTTTCGCAGGATGCTTCGCAGCCTCATGCGAATCCAACCCTCCAGCCAAGGAAAGACGCGATGATGGCTTTGCTTGAAGTATTCAAACCAACCACGGATCGGTCGGTTGACGTTGCGGATGACTCGTTGCAGGCTGATGCCTTGCGTACGCCGGGTGGCAATGCGAATGCTGTCCTTGAACTTCTTGAGGCTCTTGTTCCGAGGACCACGCCGGCCCTGGCCGAAGTGATAGCCCAGGAAGTCGAATCCCTCTTGCGGTTCGTGGACAATCCGCGTCTTCTCCGGATGCAGCGATAGTTCCTCTTGCGAGGTCCATTGCCGCACCTCGGCCAGCGCCCGCTCGGCTTCCTCGCGGCTTTGACAGAGAATCACGAAGTCGTCCGCATATCGCACCATCTCAAAGCCTTGGTTGGCCATGTGATGGTCCAACGGATCGAGGTAAACATTGCTCAGTAATGGGCTGAGCACCGCTCCTGGTGGCGCGCCGCTCGTCGGCTTCCACTGCTCAAGCCCGTCCATCACGCCTTGCGTGAGGAATGTCTCGATCAGTTTCAGCACGCGGCCGTCAGCCACCTTCGTTCTTATCCGCCCCAGCAGTCGCTGGTGCGGGATGCTGTCAAAGTATCCCTTGAGGTCCGCATCCACCCCGTATCGATGTCCGCGATCCAGCAGTTCCTGCACGCGACGCAGCGCGTCTTTGCATCCCTTGCCGGGACGAAAGCCGTAGCTGTGCTCGTGAAAGTCCCGCTCGAAGATCGGCTCGATCACATGGCGAAGCGCGCCCTGCGCCACGCGGTCGCCAACCGTGGGAATCCCCAGCGGCCGCATTTCGGTGCTGCCGGGTTTGGGGATGGGACATCGCCGGATCGCCTTCGGACGGTAGGTGCCGTCCTTGAGCGATCGCGACAATTGTTCCAGGTTCGCTTCCACGTGCCGCTCGTACATCTTCACCGTCTTGTGGTCCACTCCCGCCGAACCCTGATTGGCCGCCACTTTGCTCCATGACGACCCGAGGTTCTTGGGTTTGTAGACCTTGTCGATCAGGCTGAACCAGACTCCTCCTTTCACGCCCTGCTGTAGGGCCGTCAACATTCGCTCGGTCCAGACCGATGCTTCGACCCATCCCCATGGACTGGGGACTTGGCCTTCTCCGGCTTGTTTATCCCTCGCGGGAACTGCCACCGGTTGTTCTTGCATCCCTCTTTCCCTCGCGTATCCATTGTCCTGCGTCCCTTGGCTCCAGCCCCGTTACGGGCTTTCACGGGAGGCTTCGCTTCTCACCAGAGGCTTCGCCTCCCTTCGCTACTATGGACGCTCTGACTTCTGGCCGGCGGTTCTTCGCCCCATTTTATTGGGAATGAACGCCGTCACTTGCCCGGCCAGATCTCTCTGATTCCTTCACTGGAACTTCCGATCCTTCCGCCTCCAAACACCTGATGCGCCCCGGCATCGCTTTGTCACGTTACCCTTCAGCTTGCCGGGCTTCCCGCTTTCTTCGCGGGTCTGGACTTCGCCATTACCTCGCAGGCTCGCCGACACATCCGGCCGAATCGAGTTCCATTGTGTTGCGGACGAATCATTCACCTCCGATTGCTTCCCACCTCGCCTCGCGGCGACGCGGTTACCTTTGGTTACGGGCTGGAGAACGTATGCCCGGAGAGGACTTGCACCTCCCGATTCCAGTGACATCTCAGACGCACGAGGTCGGCCCGGAGAGGACTTGCACCTCCCGATTCCAGTGACATCTCAGACGCACGAGGTCGGCCTGTGGCCGAAACTCCGCTGCAATGGCCGCGGCACGCGGCGAATCCTCTGTTCCCTTGTTCGCAAAAGGCCGCGGTGAACGTGAGCGGGCAAGCCAGCGGTTCGCGCATCGGCGGCGTTTTGTCACATTCGAGTCAACGCCCCCGGGACAGCATGAAAACCGCAACCGATCCTGGTCCATCCGCCCCCCGCCGTTTCAATCGCGTACCCGCTCGGGGTGCTGGGGCGTATGGCGTGGCGTTCGATTTTTCACCAGGCGTAGGCTTCGGGGGCTTCGCCGCCGGGGCCGGGCCAGATCGAGTTGAGACGCAGATTCGTTGCATCGTCGAGGCTGATTTCCAACGCCGTCTGTGCGCCGGTGAGTTGGTCCATGGTGCGCGGGCCGATGATCGGCGCGGTCACGGCGGGGTTGGCGATCAGCCACGCCAACGCCACGTCCGCGGGCTTGTGGCCAAGTTCGGTGCAGAGATTTTCCCAGGCTTCGAGTTGCGGGCGCATCTTGTCGAGGCGTTTTTGGACGTGTTCGCCGGCGCGGCGGCCTTTTTCCAATTTCTGGAGGACACCGCCGAGCAATCCGCCGTCGAGCGGGCTCCAGGGAATTATGCCGACGCCGTAGGCGCGGCAGGCGGGGAGCACCTCCAATTCGACCATTCTCGCCGCCAGGCTGTATTTGCTCTGTTCGCTGACCAGCCCCATCAAACCGCGACGGCTGGCGGTCTCGCAGGCGCGGGCGATGTGCCAGCCGGCGAAATTGCTGCTGCCGACGTACAGGATTTTGCCCTGATGGATCAGAACTTCCATGGCCTGCCAGATCTCATCCCAGGGCGCCTCGCGCGCGACGTGGTGCATCTGATAGACGTCGATGTACTCGGTTTTCAGTCGCCGCAGGCTTTCGTCACACGCGCGGCGAATCTTAACGGCGCTAAGTCCGCGCTTCATGGTGACATCCGCGGCGTCAACGTCCATGTCGCCGAATACCTTGGTGGCGATGATGGTGTTTTTGCGCCGGCCGCCGCCCTGGGCGAACCATCGCCCAATGATCTGTTCGGTGATCCCTTCCCCCTTCTTCCAGCCGTAAACGTCGGCGGTGTCGAAAAAATTGATCCCCAGATCGATGGCCTTGTCCATGATGCCATGGCTCTCGGCTTCCGGCGTCTGTGGGCCGAAGTTCATCGTGCCAAGGCACAGGCGGGAGACTTTCAAACCGGTCCGGCCGAGGGTCGTATATTGCATGAAGACTCCTTTTGTGGTCGTGCCGGCAAATAAATAGCGGATTGGAAGCCCTTGAGCAATGTGCAATGCGCCTCAGGTTTCGGGATTGGGACGTGTGGGGGGCAGAACGGGGAGCGCGCAAAAAAACAGCGGCTGGCCGCCCCTCCGGCTGCTGCCGCTGTTCAAACATTAATCGTTTCTTTTTTAGACGCTGTCGGCGCTGGCAGCCGACATTTCACTTAAAAGACTGTTTGCGCTAGTGGCACCACAACAACCGATCGTCATACACCGCGACAATCCGTGTCCAAACGCCTTCGGATTATTTTTATGCGTGCGTCGCGTTGAAGGGAACATCGAACGCGACGCGGGTTTCACGCTTTAGACACTCCAACCCGCACCTTTAATATAACAGCGCGACGCGAGGATGTCGAGAATTTCTGCAATAAATCCGAAAATTCCATGGAAATCCGAATGGACTCAGTTGTCCCCCCTGTCGGAAACGACCTTGGCATGGGCGTCATCGAAACGCCTCCGGGCCGCATCAACCAAGGCTTTGGCCTCGGCGTACTGTTTGTCGGCCGATAACGTCTGCTGAAACTTCAGTTTCAGCAGGTCGGCGTCATGCTGGGCAATTTCCAATTTTCCCGAAGCCGACTGAACGCCCGCATCGTTGGCCAGGGCCTCTGTTTCGATTTTGGTTAGATTTATGGAAGCCTGGAGAGAGGCGGTGGCAAGCGGGGACAGGATTTCAGGCGTGGCGTCTGGGCCGGCTTTGGCGGCGGCCAGATCGTCCACGGCCTTCTTCTTGGCCGCTAGGGCATCCTTGTAATCGGGATTGTTGGCCAAAGCCTCTTTGGCGGCGGATTTGGCGGCATCCAGGTCGGATTTGGCGCTGGTCAGCTTCGCCTCGGCGGTTGCCCATTCGGGGGTCAGTTGGAATTTGTCCCAAGCGGCGTCAGCGAGAGCCTTCAGATTCTGCTGATCTTTGGCGAACTCGTCCGCCGCCGCGGATTGGGCAGCCTCATCCACGGAAAGTTGGGAAGGAGCTGACGGTTGTGCCGGCGGAGGGACTGCCGCGGGCGCCGTTGTCGGAGGAGTGTTTTTATTGTTGGTATGGCCGCTGCCGCTTGGTCCCCTATACCGGGCCGCCAAACAAAGGGACGCCAAGCAGCAGCCCAGCACAAACGCGGTCACCACCGTCCACGAGTTGTGAACCCGCATGGATGGACTCCTCGTTATTCACTTCCCCAGGGCTGATAATACCATTTTTCGCGCCGTACGGCACGCACTTTCTACGCCGGCCCCGGATCCCATACCCGTCCGATGAACAGCACGGCGCCGCTACGGTGATCGCGAATGAGGAATAGAAATGGATGATCCGCCGTGAAGGTGACGCTGGGCATGGGGGGCATTGCCGTCGGCATCATGACGGCCCCTGTCGCGGCGGCGGCTTCGGTGCCCTTCTCGTCCACCGAGACGTAGGCCTTGTGCCGCACGTCGGCCAGGAAGAGATCGGCCCTGCCGTCGATGCCGGAAAAATCAGCCTCGCCGGAACTGAAGGCTTGGCGCATCCCCATCGCCCCCAGCACCGGCGGCAAGCTGGCCTGCTGCGTGAACGAGAATTTCGGGATCGTCACCTGTGCGAATTGCGGTTGAAGGCCGGCCGTCACGTCGTTCAACAACTTATCGGAGAACCTGGACTCCAACGCCTTGAGCCCATCCACTGAATTCGGCAGAAGGATCAACATCCCCACGTCGTTTCCCTTGTATGGAAGCTCCAAGGCGTCGAACTGATCGCCGTGCATGAAGGGAAAGACGCCGTGCCGGCGCATCGACGGGCGCTGCTGAGGATCGGGCTGATTTGGAACGTGGAATTCGCGCGGGGCGGTCATGTCGGGCGGGAACGGCGATCGCCAGTCGGCGTGAAAATAAATCGCGTTGGTCAAGACCAGCTTCGCGCCGGACGGAAGCGTTCCGGGTGGAAAAAGCTCCGTGATCTTTCCGGAGGTCTGGCGCGAGACCCAGTCGTTGATGGTCCCGCTCGCGGCGGCGGGGCTGGAAAAATCGACGTTGAAATAGTCGCAGCGGTAGTCGCTGGAAAGAACGTTTTGAAATGCCGGCAGGGATTTGAATCCGCTCTGCGCCCACAGGGCGTTGGCGATATGAAGCTGGAAATTCGCGTCGGCGGATTGGAGTTGCCCCAGGAGCCGTGCGACGGCGGCATGGGCGTCGCCCGGGGGCGCGTGGAGCACGGCGGACATCTCCGTGGCGGTGCCGCCTCGCGCCCCCGCGCTGGTCATCATCAGCGCGCCGTAAACGCTCAGCGGCGAGCAAAACAGATTTCCCTGGGCCGACGACAGACGGGCATACAAATCGGCCGTGAACTGATTCGCGGCATCCGCCGCGGTGGGCTGCTGCGTCGCCAGGGCCTGGTCGGCCCAGGCCGCGCCGGCCGCTGGACATGCCAGTAAAGCCATACCCAGTAAGATGATGTATCGCATAAGTCCTCCGATGCCGAAACATGCCGGCAGCCATTTCAAAATTACCCCCTGCCGCCCCTATCTTGGATGCGCGGACAGGGGAAATGGACTGCGAAAAAATGGAAAATGCCGGCTTCCCATTTCTATTGGCCGTCTGGAAGCTAATAATAGGATAGTAACGGAGACGCGCTTATGCGAATGGCCTTCGGGCTGGTGGGGTTGCTGGTAACGATCGGGGTCATCGCCTGGCTCATGCACGCGATCTATCTCCCCGACGTCCAGGCTTCGCTGCATGCCCAGCAGAAAGCGGAAACATTCGTCAATCAACTCAACGGCGTCGATGCAAACGGCGTGAGGATCGAAGACACCTATTCGGCCTTTGCCGATACTCGCAGCGACGGAAAGCTGCAAGACCTCCAGATCACGCAGGTCAGACGGGGCAGTCCGATGGAATTGAAATTTGGGCTGCGGGCCAACGATGTCGTCCTCGCCGCCATCGACGGACATACGGTCCGCACGGACCTTAACGGATTGGCCAACGAACAAGAGGGGAAGGATGCGATCCGTGACGCCTATACGACGGACGGACAATTGGTGGTGCAGCGCGGCGACGTTCAAATAACGCTGCCGCTGCCCAAGCCACAGCAACCCCCGCCTCCGCCGGCCCCCAAGAACACCACCGCGCAAAACCAGCAGATGCAGCAGAATGCCCAGCGCACCGAGCAGCAGCAAGAGCACGGCAAATCCGGCAACGGCGACGAGAACGGCACGATGGACGAGATCCATCAGCGCCTGCACGCATTACCGACGTATTGACGGGATGATTGGCTGTTGGACGGTGTTTCAGAACCTCTTGGCGCGGCACAAACCCCACGGCGGCGCCGTGGGCGTTCGGGGAAAACCATGTGGATTTGAAACGGCGTGTTGCCCGCTCACTGAGCCTTGAATTCCAGGTTGTCCATAACCGTATTGGCGCTGAAGCGGATTTCGGCAATCGGGGTGCCGGCGGGAACCTGGAATGCCAGCCACACGTCCACGGGCCGGCCCTTTTGCGCGGAAATGCCCTGAAGGTGATTCTGATCGTCGAAATTCCTGTAGTTGACGACGAGGTAATGTCTGGCGCTGCGCTGCACCGTCGCCCAGGCGCCGACGCATGGATAGGTATGCCCCGTCGCGTCCGCCAAGGTAAAATCGGAGACTCGCTGGCCCCATCCCCATATCGCGCTGGCGGAGCCTGAAACCGGCCCCGAACAGTGGACTTGCACCAGCACGGTGTTGGGATCGACGGCCAGGGTACTGACGTTGTCGTCGATGGGCGTGCCGAGTTGGCTGACGGGCGTATCCGCCGAAACAGTAAGCTGCAACCATTGACGATGCTCCAACTTGCCGCCGACGCCGGTGGCAAGCTGAACCACCCCGCTGTCATTGCCGGTGCCGCAGTTGATCGGCGCGGCCAACTTGTTGGAAACGGAGATGTCCTCGTAGCTCAGCCCGGAATCTCCCAGGGGATGTCCACCGCCGGGTTGCGCCGGGGCGGTTTCGCCGGCGGCGGGGGCCTGCGCCTGGGGAGGCGCGCTCGATGGAGCGCCGCCGGAATTTGCGCCGGCCGCACTTCCCGTCCAGATTCCATCGGTCTTTTCGAGAATCTTAACGACCTCCGGCTTTCGGATGACGGGAGTCTTGTCCTTATTGGGCGGCGGTCCATACTCCACGGCTTTGCCGGAGAGATCGACCATCCCGTAGCGCTTGAACTCCACGAACGATCCCTGTGGAAGTTGGAACGGTATCTTGTTGTCTTCGCCGCTCATCACGTGATCGCGGTCAACCACGAACACGAAATCAATCGTTCTCGCGGCGCTTAAATCCGCGAGAAGGAAATCGTCCGGCCTGCAAGCCACCGCGACGCCCTTGGCATCGAGCGTGGCGACGGGAAAATAATTCTTGAACGGCGCGCCGTTGTCCGGCTCGCCGACGACCATGCGCATGGCGCCGGAGGAAAAGCGGAGGAGATTGTCGGTGTCATCGGCCAGGTCCTTGCCGCTCAAGTCCATCCGCACCACGAGGATGACGTGATCGTTGTCGCCCGCGGTCACGGTGGCGGGCAGCGGAGTCGCTCCGTTGCGCATTTGGGTTGGCTCGCCGTCGACCTGCGGAATCGGCTTGGGCGGAGTATAAATACCCTTGACCGACACGGTCTGGTCCGTCGCGTTGGCCGAGTGCTTGGCGCCGGGCTGTATCCCCAATCGTTGGGCATACAATTCGTCCACAAGATCGGGATGAACCGACGTAAACGGATGATCAAACCCCAACGATCCGTTGTCGGCGCTGACCCGCGCTTCCAAATTCACGACCAAGTCGTCCTGCCCGAGCCAGACGTGCGATTTCGCGGGATCGTCGGGATCGATTTTGTCGGCCTTGATCACGTCGTAATTGACGGTGTCCTGGTTCTGGCCGTTTTTGCCCATATAGCCGCCGGAAATATTCTGATCGGCGGTTTCAAACCGGGAGTACATGCCGATGGTGGGGCCAAACGGCAGCGCGTCGGCGGCGACGGCGACAATTCCCGTGGCGATCAGCCCGGCGATCAGCCCCATCACCGCGGCGCCGACTTTGTCAACGATCACCGGCAAGCGAACATTGCCGGGAACCAACGAGTCGATGAGCAGGCGGGGCAGGATATACGCGGCGGCAAAGATGACGACGAGGGAAACGGACGCGGCCTGGTCGTAGATTTTGGCGTTGAAGAGCAAAGGGGCGGCCTGCTCGTACCATCCGAGGGCGACGACCGCCGCCAGGGCCGCGAGGATCGCCGAAATGGTCGCGCTGAAACACCCCTGGACGTAGTGGAAGAAGGCGATCACTCCGGTCAAGGCGAAAAGAATAAGGCTGAAAATCATGGGTCGATCCGTGTAAACATAGGCTCAAGGTTCGGCGCGTCTGGGCTGAGAGGAACGTTCGCGTGGCGCGGGAGTTGGGCCGCGCGAAGGGGGCCGAGGGCTCGACGGGGGCCGGCCGCTCGCCGGCGCCGGACCGGCCCCGCTCTTGGGGCGAGAGGAACCGCCCGATTCCGAATCGGGCTTCAAAACGCGCAGCACCTCTTCGACGCTTGTTTCCCCCGCCTGCACGTGCGCCAGCGCCATCTCCTGCAAAAGCCGGCCGCGCTTGCCTCGCTGGGCCTGCCTGATCTGGCTGTCGGTCCCACCGCCGGCTATCACGTTGCGAATCTCGTCGTCGATGACCATCACCTCATAAATGCCCAACCGGCCCTTGAACGACAGATCGTTGCAGAAATTGCAGGGAACGGGATTGCCCTTGGCATCGCGCATCGGTTCCTTT
>JBEKXM010000234.1:0-7141 GCA_049512115.1 Tepidisphaeraceae bacterium
AATTACCCTATTATTCCACCGGCGCAACCGGCTGGGGCGTGCGGACCCTCGTCCGATGGGCGGAATCGCACGCGGCAAAATAGAAGGCGGCGAAAGACCACCGTGGATCAAATGCGGACTTTGGAAACGATCGCAATCCTCGTTTGCCTGTTTCTGTCCGAAGCGGCGAAGGGAGACGACGTGAAGAGTTTCCTGAACTGGGCGCCGACGCCTCCCATGGGCTGGAACAGTTGGGATTGCTACGGCGCCGCGGTCACCGAGGCGCAAACCAAAGCCAATGCCGACTACATGGCTGAAAACCTGGCCAAACACGGCTGGCAATACGTTGTCGTGGATATCCAATGGTATGAGCCGGACGCCAAAGGGTGGGAATACCGCCCGGGCGCGAAACTTGAAATGGACGGCAACGGCCGGCTCTTGCCCGCGGTCAATCGGTTCCCATCCGCCGCCGATGCGGGCGGTTTCAGATCGCTTGCTGATTATGTGCATAACAAAGGACTGAAATTTGGTGTCCACATTTTGCGGGGCATTCCCCGGCAGGCGGTTGCCGCCAATACGCCGGTTTTGGGCATGAACGTTCGAGCGGCGGATATCGTCGACACGTCCAGCACCTGCCGTTGGAATTCGGATATGTACGGTGTGGACGTGGCCAAACCGGGCGGACAGGAATACTATGATTCCATCTTCGCCCAATTCGCCGAATGGGGCGTCGACTTTGTGAAGGTGGACGATCTTTCCAGGCCCTATCACCAGGCCGAAATCGCGGCGATTCGCCGGGCGATCGACAATAGCGGGCGGGCAATTGTTTTCAGCACATCGCCTGGCCCGACTCGGCTCGACCGGGCCGCCGACATCGCCGCCAATGCCAATATGTGGCGAATCTCCGATGATTTCTGGGACAACTGGGGCGCGCTGAAAGCTCAATTTCAGCGCTGCGCCGACTGGGCGCCGTTCAATGGAGACGGTCATTATCCCGATGCGGATATGTTGCCGCTGGGCGCGATCCGGACGTCCAGGCGCTCCCACACGCATTTCACGAAAGATGAGCAACACACGCTGATGACGCTCTGGTCGATTTGCCGCTCGCCGCTGATTTTCGGCGGAGATTTGCCGCAGACGGATGAGTTCACCCTGTCGCTGCTCACTAATGACGAAGTGCTCGCGGTGGACCAGCACAGCAGCGGGGGCCGGCAATTGTTTCGCAATGGCGATTTGATCGCCTGGACGGCGGATGCGGACGGTTCGAGCGACAAATATCTGGCGGTTTTCAACGCGCGGGATGAGCCGGATGATCGGGCCGCCACCGTTTCCATATCGTTGAAAGAGGTTGGTTTTGACGGGTCTTGCAAAGTGCGGGACCTGTGGAAAGCGCGGGACGTTGGAGTGTTCACCAAAACATTCGAGCCGCTGGTCGCGCCTCACGGGGCGGGGCTGTATCGCGTATCATTGGAAAGGTGATTTCGCCAAGAACCTGCCGACTGAAGTCGGCAGGCCGCTACGAAGATTTTGGAAATGCTCTGATGTTCCGTTGAAGGAGTAAGATCATGGTTTCTTCAGCCGTCACGTTGTTCACGTTGCTGTTTTCGGTGCTGGTTCCGCAGAAAATGTGGTATGCGCCGAGCCAGCCCCTGACCGTCACGATCAAATCCGACAAGGACGTCACGCTGGAACTGACCGATTTCTCCGGCAAGGTGATCGCGGCCAAAGGCTCGGCGGACGTGGCGGCTTCGCAGTCGGCGGACCTGAAAACCATCTTCCCCGACACCAGCAATCCCGGCACGTTCGTGCTGTACGCCTTGGCGAAAGGTTCCTCGCCGTCGCAAGCCGGTCTGCCGAAGGATTTTCTCGGCACGCCCCTGGTGATCGAAGTCTTGCCCCAGATGCAGCAACCGCAGGCCGCCGTGGTCACTCACGTCCTGCCGCTGCAATATGCGGTGATGACGACGGAATCTGGCCCGTTGACCGAAGTGTTTTATTATGATGCCGCGCCGCACACCGTCGACAATTTCCTCACGTTGGCGTCGGGCGGCTACTATGACGGGTTGGTCTTTCACCGCGTCGTTCCCGGTTTCGTGATTCAGGGCGGCGATCCGCTTGGAGCCGACGCCGATCCGCAGAAAAGAGGCACGGGCGGCCCCGGCTATACCATCATCGCCGAGTTCAGCGACAAGCCCCACGCCGAAGGCGTTCTTTCCATGGCTCGCGCCAGCGATCCCAACAGCGCGGGAAGCCAATTCTTCGTCTGTCTGGATTACGCCAACACCAAGCAACTGGATCACCAATACACGGCTTTCGGCATTGTCGTGGACGGCATGGACGCGGTGAAATCCATCGCCGCCGCCAAAGGGCAGGAGGAGAAGCCCGATCATCCGGTGTCGATCACCAAAGTCGAGGTTTTCCCCGTGACGGCGCAGAAGGATCCCTACGTCTCGATCATGTCCAACCAGGCCAAATGACAAACGACGCGTAATCGGATAAAAGGAAGATGAGCCGCCTTGCAAGGCGGCCGGGTCCGATGCAAGGGTTGGCCGCGAACCGGGTCAGGTCCGAGAGGAAGCAGCCCTAAGTGTCACCAGCTTTGTGCCGTCGTCCCCCCGGCCGCTTTGCGGGGCGGTCTTTTTCATGCGCCCCAGCCCGCCAAAAAGACGGACCACCGATTTTTAATATCAGTGGTCCGCAACGAATTCGGTTGGCGATGGCCCCTCAGGCGCGACGCCGACGGGCGAGCAGGCCCAGCGCACCGAGGCCCAGCAGGCCGAGGGAAGCCGGCTCCGGAACCGTGGGGTTCTGGCGGAGCGTGAAACTGCCTGTGCCGTCCGGGACCGTCAGGTCAAACGCGACCGACAAAGTGTTGCCGCTCGCGACGCTCCCCTGAGACAGGTCGATCGTGTAGGGCTGCAACTGCATGGTTGCGAAGTTGCTGTTGCTGTCGGGCCCGGCGAAGTTCACCAGAGTGGTGTCGATGGAGAAGTTGCCGTCCGCGCCGGTGCCGAGTTGCTCGTGATAGTCCGTCCACGTTATCGGGGGGAGGATGGTGTTCGATATCCCTTCGCCCACGATATAGGTGTTCGTGCTGCCGCTGTTCTGGGTAGTAAAAGTGATGTCGATCGGCCCCAGTCCAGTAAAGTCTTTGCCCGTGATAAGGATGCTGTTGCCTAAGATGGACACAGACGCCGTGCCGTTGCCGTTGCCGGTGACAATGTCTCCGGTGATGATCGCCCCATTAGCGGCGGCACCGACGCCGGCTAGCGTGGCGCTCGCCGCGGCACCGATGACCAACGCCCGCAAACACGTTTGTTTAATCCGCATGATGTGAATCCCTTCCTCGTCAAAACAAGCTGATGAAGAAAGCGGCGGAAGGCGAACTTCCAAACCCAGCCCGTCGCAACCTTCTCCCATGCCCGATACCGACCATTGCTAAAAAAGCGACACCAGACGCCGCCAAAGCGGAATCCCACCGTAAAAATCTGAATCGGTGATCGCTTGGCATTTTCCGCATCTCTCCTCTATTTTGCCAAGTGCGGACGGTCATTTCCAACACACTTGATCCCGCCGCTTCCGATATGAAATGTTATCAGGCTGCGACACCGATGCAAGGATAAAATAGGTTTTATTTTCGATTTGCGCCGTGGCAAATTGTCGCGTTTCGAGTGGAGTATGGCGAATTTTACGAAACGAGTTATCGAACTAATTTGTGAGCGGTGGCAAGACCAAATCTATCGGATTATTTTGGCATGCGGTCGGAGTGTGACGTATCATCAGCGGCTGTAATCGGTTAGCCCGCCAGTTTACCGTTGGCAACGCCGCGGTCGGCCCATGCCGCCAAGTGATGACGCAATCCGCCCGCGCTCCGTTTCGCCCGCTCAACCCACTTGGCCAGGCTGTCGGGACATCCCACGCCAAGCTCTTTCAGCCGCCTTGCGGGGCGGCTTTCAGCGCCGATCTCAAAAAAAAGCGGGCCGCCGAGTTTTCACTCGGTCGGTCCGCGAGGTATTTCCGCTGAATTCTGCTAGGCGCGATGCCGGCGGCGCAGCAAGGCCAGGGCGCCGATGCCCAGAAGGCTGAAACTGGCCGGCTCGGGAACCGAGGCTCCCTGAAAATCGATCACGTCTCCGCCGTTGAGCAGGCTGGTCTGGACGTCGTCGAGATAGACCAGGCAGCTTCTTTGTCCGCTGCCAATGTTGAAGCCTACGCGCCAGATTTCAGCGCCGCCGCCGAACATTAGGCTGCCGTACGTGGGATCCGCAGCCAATTCCGCGAGGGTTCCGGTGGCGCCATTTTCGCCATCGCTGGAATGGACGGTGAAAACCCCACTGGAGCTGCTGGCACTTTCGGTGTTCCAGGCATTAGCGGTGTAGTTGGGCGTATATGCGAAGGTGTATTGGACCGAGTCGGTGCCAATGACGCTAATGTTGAGGCCAGGTTCGCGGGAGGTGGGGTTGCTTTGGGAAAAGAAGGTGTAGGAGGCGGAGAAGCCGTCGCTCGTCAGGTCCGAAGCCGGCGCGATGCCGCTTGTATTCACGTAGCTGATGTCGCTTTTGCCGCTGTTGGAACTGGTGCCGTCGAGGCGAACGTAGCCCAGACCGTTGAGCGAGCCGGTGGGGCTTGCGGGCGGGGTGTTGCCGGCGGCGTCATTAACCGTTTGACCTTCGCCCATGAAGATGATTTGCTGTTGGATGGCCGTGTCATCGGCGCTGGAGGCTGGCACGCCGAAGTAAGCCGGCCCCGCGGCGTTGGTGTCGTTGCTCCCGACCAACTGGGTGCCGCTGGTATTGCGGGTATCCCACGACGTCCAGTTGTCCACCCCAAAGCCGTTGACGACCTCGACGGCGCCGAATCCCACGGAGCTCGCACACAGCAAGCCGGTCGCTCCGATTGCAACGGAAGCGGCGACGAATCGGAAATTGTTCTTGGAAGTTTTCATTGGATCTCTGTCTTTCAGTTTGGACAAAAGTTTGGAACGCAAGTTCATTGCCTCGAAAAAAGACGTCGATCACCCATGCCAATCGCATGTTGGGGGATTTGTCCCCTCACCCCGGCCTCTGCCCGTGGGCACACGGGCAGAGGCCGGGCGGCTGCGAGATTCCGCCGTTCATTGCTGCGCTCGCCGTCTGCGACGCAGAAGCGCCAGGGCGCCGATGCCCAGAAGACTGAAACTGGCCGGCTCGGGCACGGCGCTGACCTGAATCGTGGCAGCGTAGGGCGTCCAATTGGTGTCTTGACGGAATATTCCGACGCCAGCAGCACCGCCATCGGTATAGCCGCTGGCGGTCTCGGTATTCCAATACGCGTCGTCCGGATTGGGGTTCGTACCGACCGTTGGAGCAACGTCTGCTAGTCCATAATTGAGTGACTCGTAAGGTCCGGGCACGCCGTACGGAGTGTAGCCCCAGGTCTGGGTGTTGTATGCGACCCCGAAGATGACGGTGTCCGGCACAACCGCACCGGTAAAATCAAAATTCACGGGAAACGCGATTCCATTGAAGCCGTCGCCCGGTGTGTGCCAGGGGACGTGAACGGTTTCTGTTTCGCTCGCGATGGGCGTACCAACGCTGGTGCCCGACCCGGGGTTGTAAAACGTAAGCGTGATGGGCTCGTCATACCCGGTGGCATCGCCGACGCCAGGCCAATCGGACTGACTTGCCCAATCGCTCATGATAATCTGGACATTTGTCAGATTGCGGTCGGTGCCTGCAAAGCTGATCTCGTTACCAAACTCCGCGGTCTGATTCGCCTGATAGCCGAGGCTGGGGACATTGCCCGGTAGCGGCGCCGGCGTATTGTCGTAAATCACGTCCGCGTTGGCTCCCGAGACCGCCAGGGCGATCGCGCCGACCGCAACGGAGGCCGCGACGAATCGGAAATTGCTCTTGGAAGTTTTCATTGGATATCTCGCTTTCTATTTGGAAAAAAGTTCGGAACGGAAGTTCATTGCCTCAAATAAAACATCGATCATCTCTGCCCATCGCATGTTCGAGAATTGTTCCTCTCACCCCGGCCTCTCCTCGTGGGCACACGGGAAGAGGCCGGGCGGCGCGAGGATTTCGCCGTTCATTGCGGCGCTCGGCGTCTGCGACGCAGCAGCGCCAGTGCACCGATGCCCAGAAGACTGAAACTGGCCGGTTCGGGCACCGCGGCAGGTTCGAAGTCGTAGGTCGTGCTCGCGCTGGCTGTGCCAAGCGTGAAGTCGTCGACATTGCCATCGAATGTGGAGGTATTGTCAGCGAAACCGACCTGTAAATTGACGCCCTCAAAGCCTGGGTAGACACTGCTGGGGTCGGCGATTATCGCATTGGGATACGCGGCTATAAATGCCGACAGCGGCTGTACATGGTCTCCCCCGGAACCGCCGATCACACCGTCCCACCATCCGCCTTCTTGCGCGTTCCAACCCTGCCACTCATTCAAGACCGTGGGGCCTTGATCGGGAAGGCTGGGGTTGCCGGTTGAATGTTGCTGGTACGGTGGCTCAAAGTGCATGAAGTCGAGGTTCGATCCGTCGGACTGAATCGGATTTCCATCGGTGGATATGGCGACGCCCAGATAAGGGAATTGTTGATTGTTGATGGGGCCGTTGTTCGCCATGTAGGCCCAATAGCTCAACGACGTGATTGCGCTGAGAGAGGTTCCGTCAAAGTTGTTGGTGGCGATAATTTCAGCACCGTCACCGAAGCCGGGGTTCGTCGCCAGGTGCGCGCTCCCCGTCCCCAGGGGCGGAGTCGCCGGACATGTCACCATTTGGGCGGTGCCGGCGTACGGTCCGCTGCTCACGGGATTGAAGTTATTATCAAACGAACCAAACGACCAGCCGCTCATGGCCGTCGGACTGACTACAACCGTGGCCGCATTGGAAACACCTTCAAGTCCGGGTACGAACATCAATAGCGGCGCTGTGATTCCCAGCGAGACCGCGACGAATCGGAAATTGGTTTTAGACGTTTTCATTGGATCTCTCTCTTTCTGTTTGGAAAAAAGTTTGGAACGGAAGTTCATTGCCTCGAAAAAATGAAGCATCGATCATCGCTGCCCATCGCATGTCGGGGGATTTGTCCCCTCCCCCCGGCCTCTCCCCGTGGGTAAACGGGGAGAGGCCGGGCGGCTGCGAGGCTTCCGGCCTTCATTGCTGCGCTCGCCGCCGGCG
>JBEKXM010000235.1:0-7134 GCA_049512115.1 Tepidisphaeraceae bacterium
TCATGGTAATTACCACGGACATTCATTGGCTTCCATTCGCATAAGTATTTATCCGCAAATATCTTCAACAACGTGCTCTCTTTCAAATGCCAATTATCACAAAACCAATGCGTCAGAAATCGCCCGCGGTTTGCTGCAATTGCCAAAAAACAATGTCACGACGGCTCAATCAGCACCGGCTCGACCATTTTCCTGATCCTTTCCTGCACATTCGCCTTTCCCAATCGCCAGATGAGTTGCTCGACTCCGCGGCGGCCGATGCTCTCGGCGCGGATGTCCAAGGTCGCCGGCGCCGGCCGCAGCCGGCTCAGATAGGGCATCTCATTGTTGCAGGAAATGAGATGCACCTCGCCGTCGTTGCCCAGCGTGACTCCCGCTTCCGCCAGGGCGGAATAAACCGTCGGGGCGTGTCGATCCTCGGCGACGAACAGTCCCTGCGGGCGAGGATTCATCTGGACAAACCGTTCAGCCAGCGAGCGCGCCGCCGAGCCGTCGAATTGCCAGAAATCCTGCGGCGATTCCAACGCCGCGCGCAGGACGTGCACGTGCACGCCGGCATCCTCAAGGTGTTGGCAAAACGCCAGCTCGCGAACCTGCAATCCCCAGGACGGCGCCGAGGCGCTCAGATACGCCGCGGACTTGCATCCCTTTTCATGCAGATACTCGGCGGCAATTCGCCCGATGGAAGAATTGTCCGGCATGACCTGATCGCCCCACCTCGGCGGGAAACGATTGGCCATCAGCCAAACCGTGGGCAATCCGCGAAGCTGCGCTTCGACGGCCTTGCTCGGCTGCTCTCCGTGCAGCAGCAGTCCGCCCACGCGCTGTTCCGAGATTCGACGCGGCAACTCGTCGAGATTCGAGACGAAGCTCACGAACAGATCGAAATTATTTTCCCGCGCCCCGATCGAGACCCCGCGAAGAAGATTGGCAAAGGCCGGCGCGGTTTGCTCCCCGCTGGTGCCCAGCACCAGGAATCCAATGGTCTTGGCCTGCTCGCCCTGGCCGTTGGATCCTTTGCGTGCCCGCCGGCGAGCCGGAGGCGTGAAGGAAATCTTCCGCATCGCCACTCGCACGGTTTCGGCGGTATCCGGAGCAACCCCGTGCTGCTCGTTGAGAACGCGCGAAACGGTTGAAGCTGAAACTCCGGCGACCGCGGCAACCCTGCTCAAAGACATAGCGGACTCCGAAACGATGGTGGTAAGTGTTGCAAACGCCGGGCGCAATTACCACCGTATTTCTGCAATATACCCGGCAATGTGTAATAATTCCAGTGCAAAACGAACTGATGAGCTCGGAGGGTGTGTCCAAACTTTCGGGGGCTGAAGACGGCCGGAGGACCGGCCGGCTCACGTGCGAAATTGAGACGGCCGGTCCTGGGGCCGATTCATATTGCCCGGATATTTGAGCACACCCCCGTTCGGGCGGGAGGTTTACTATTTCTATGGAAGTGTCGCCTGGGCGGGGACTTCGAAGTCGATGACGACTGGCTCCACGGCGCAGATAAGCCGTTCCTGGAGGTGCAGATGGGCCATGCGCCACAGGAGTTGTTCCACGCCCCGCCAGCCAATGGATTCAACCCGAATGTCGATGGCGGCGGGCTTGGGTGAAAGGCCAACCCGGAACGGCGCTTCATTGTTGCAAGAGATGATCTGAGTATGCCCCGGCCCGATTTGAACGCCGGCCGCCTGTAGTGCCGGCTGAATCACCGCCACCTGCATGTCGTCGGCCACGAAAATGCCCGTCGGCCGCGGCGAAATTGCCATGAAACGCTCAACCAGATCGGCAACAACCTTCTGGCTATGGCGGTGCCAATAGTCGGGGAATTCTCCCAAGGGATGTTCCACCGCAACCACGGGAACCGATTGGTCGGCCGCGGCGGCGGTAAAACTCTGGCAATAGAGCCTGAACGGCCAGAACCCGGCGTCAAGATTCAGAAACGCCAGGCGGGTGTGCCCGTGGGACGTCAGATATTCCGCGGCCAAATGCCCGATTTCATAGCTGTCCGGCATGACCTGGTCGCCCCAATCCGGGCGCCGACGGTTTCCCATGAGCCATACCGTGGGAATTTTCCTCAGACGCCGTTCAATTTCCCCGCTTGGCCGCACGCCATGAAGCAGAAGTCCGTCGATCCGTTGATCCAGAATCCAGGCGGAGATTTCGTTTGGATCGGGAACGAAATGGAACGCCACGTCGATTCCATTGTCCGCCCCGCCAAGGGAAACACCGCGAAGCAGCCCGGCGAATGCGGGAGTTGCCTGCTCGCCTGATGCGCCCAGCACCAGGAAGGCCGCCCGTTTTTTCTCTGTTTTCAGCCGTCCCGCGGATTTGGGGCCGGGCCGGCGATCCGACGGCGTATACCCCACTTCCTGCATGGCCTTTCGGACGGACCGCTCCGTCTCCAGAGCTACGCGCGGATGATTGTTGATCACCCGCGACACCGTGGATGTTGAGACTCCCGCGAGCTTGGCAACCGTGCTGATTGACATAGGCGGCGATTATACCAACATTTTACGAGATTTTCATGAATTGCCACCTTATATTGTCGCCCGTGACCGATTCAGGACAACCAACCCCATTTTTCTCCATGAACGCAAACCCCCATTTTATCGCGGCGATATTGCTTTGCCTTATCCAGATTACCCACGGCGCGGCGGTGGCGCAGCCGGCACAGCCGGCGCCCACGCTGGACGTCCGCGCCCTCGGCGCGGCCGCCGATGGCAAGACCAAAGATACGGCCGCGTTCCAAAAAGCCCTGGATGCCTGCGCCGAGACCCGCGGGACGGTCATCGTTCCGGCGGGGAAATATCTGATCGGCAGCATTCAGTTGCGTTCCGGCACCACGCTCATCCTCCAGAAGGACGCCGTCGTGACGGGCAGTCCGGATGCCAACGATTATCCGCTGGTTCCCGTGCGCTTCGAGGGCGCGATGGTCCAAGGGCATCGCGCCCTGGTCTGGGCACAGGACGCGCACAATGTTTCGATCATCGGCCCGGGCACGCTGGCCGGCGATAACAAAATCGGCAACCTCCGCAACCCGCGCGGGCCGGTCATGGTTGAGTTGGTCAATTGCGACAACGTGAACCTCGACGGGTTCACCGACCGATATCGCCGGCTCTGGTCCGTCCACCTCCTGTTTTGCCGCAACGTCGTGGCGCGCCATCTGACCATACGTACCACGTATTCCAACGGCGACGGCATCGACGTCGATTCCTCCAGCCATGTCCTGATCGAGAACTGCGACATCGACACGGGGGACGATTGCATATCCCTCAAATCGGGCCGGGGAATCAGCGCCGTCCGCCTCGCCCAGCCCACCGAAGACGTCGTGATCGCCAACTGCTCTCTGGCCAGTGATTTCGCCGGGGTGGGGATCGGGTCGGAAATGTCCGGCGGGATCCGGAACGTGCGCATCGAGAATTGCAATTTCACCGCCGGCGTCAACGCCGTGTACATCAAGGGCCGCATCGGCCGCGGGGGGTTCTTTGAAAACATCACCGGCAAGAACTTCAACGTCGCCACCCGTATCTTCCTCGGACTCAACCTGCGCGACGCGGGCATCATCGGGGTCGATCCCGTGAGCGGCGAAGAGGGCGTCCCCCGCGCTCGGAACATCGCGTTCAGCAACGTCAAGGTCAACGGCGGAACCCTGGTCGACGGCGCGCGCGTTCCACCCGGTAAATTCATTGATGGTCTGTCCCTGTCCAACGTGACCGGCACTTGCCGCCGCGCCATCACGCTGGCCAACGCGGTCAACGTCCACCTGAGCAACATCAAAGTGACGGGATACACCGGGGCGTTTTTGACGACGCGGAACGTCACCGGCACGGGCCTGGAGGGCGCCGTCGCGCTGCGGGTCCCGCTTCTGGAAGACGCCGATCAGCTGCAAATCGCTTTCGCCAAGCCGCCGGATGACACGCGCCCCATGGTCCGATGGTGGTGGTTCGGGCCCGCGGTCGAAAAGCCGCAGCTCCAGCACCAGATGGAGATGATGAAGCAAGGCGGCTTCGGCGGGTTTGAAGTGCAGCCCACCTATCCGCTGACGCTGGACGAGAAGATTCCCGGCGTGGCCAACGTGAAATTCCTTTCCCCCGAATTTCTCGACGCCGTGAATTTCGTCGCGGCCAAGGCAAAGGAGATGGGACTGAGAATGGACCTGACGCTCGGCAGCGGCTGGCCGTATGGGGGCTCGATGATTTCGATCGACGATGCCGCCGGGCGATTGCGCTTCCAGCGCGTTCGCGTCGCCGCCGGCCAGTCGTCGGTTGAGCCGCAGCAACTGCGGGACGGCGACGCGGTCATCGCCGCCTTCGCCGGTGATTCGCTCCAGGAAATCCCGCTGAAGGACGGCGCCGCCCAGGTTCCCGCCACGCAGCCGTCTCCGACGGAAGTCACGTTCTTCGTCTCCAGCCACACGGGGATGAAGGTGAAGCGTCCGGCATTCGGCGCCGAGGGTTACGTGATCGACCATCAAACCGCGGCGGCCGTGCAGAAGTTTCTTGCATCCATCGCCGAGCCGGAGGTCGCCGCCTGCGGATCGAATCCGCCCTACGCCGTCTTCTGCGACTCTCTGGAAAGCTATGGCGAGGACTGGACCGGGCATTTTCTGGACGAATTTCAGAAGCGCCGCGGGTACGACCTGCGCCCGCTGCTGCCGGCCCTGGTCGCCGACATCGGACCCAAGACCCTGGAGATTCGCCACGATTGGGGGAAAACGCTCACCGAACTTTTCAACGACAATTTCATCAAGCAATTGCGCAGCTTCGCCGAGAAGCACCGCACGCGACTGCGGATTCAGGCCTACGGCACGCCCTCGGCGGGGCTTTACAGCTATGCCAACGCCAACCTCCCCGAAGGCGAGGGATACCAGTGGCACGACTACCGCGCCACCCGATACGCAAGCTCCGCTTGCCATCTGCTTGGCGTTCCGGTCTGCTCTTCCGAGACGTTCACCTGGATCCATTCGCCCGTGTTTCGCGCCACGCCGCTGGACATCAAGGCGGAGGCCGACCTTCATTTCCTCCAGGGCGTCAACCAGATAATCTGCCACGGCTGGCCGTACACGCCTGCGGGGGTGGCCTTCCCCGGTTGGAGCTTCTACGCCGCGGGGGTTTTTGACGATCAGAACCCGTGGTACATCGTCATGCCCGATGTCACGCGTTATTTGCAGCGAGTCAGCTTCATGCTGCGCCAGGGATCGCCGGCCAACGACGTCGCGCTGTATCTGCCCAACGACGATGCCTGGGCGAAATTCACGCCCGGAAAAGTCGCTCTCACCGACCTTGTCGGCGAATGCATCGGCCACGGAATCGTCGGTGAAATCCTAGACGCGGGATACAACCTCGATTTCTTTGATGACGGGATGCTGGATGCCCGCGGCCGGGCGGACAACGGCTCGCTGTTGTTCGGCCAAGGCGGCAGAGGCGAAAGCACCCGAGGCCAAAGCACGCGCGGCGAGGGCGGGAGCCCGGGAGGAATTCGATACCACGTGGTCGTCCTCGCCGGCGTCGAGCGCATGCCGCTTTCCACGTTGAAGAAACTGGACGATTTCGCGGCGCATGGCGGAGTGCTGATCGCCACCCGCCGCCTGCCGGCCATCGTCCCCGGATACACCGCCACGGATGCCGACCAAAAAGCCCTCCAGACCATCGTCCGCCATCTTTTCCAGGACCCCGACGCCCCCGCCATTTTCATCCCGGATGAGAGCCGGTTTGCCGAAACCGTGGAATCGCTCAAGAAATTCAGGCCCGACGTGCAATTCTCGCCCCCCTCGCCCCAGATCGGATTCGTCCGCCGCAACACCGACGGCGGCGCCGTCTATTTCCTGGCCAACACGGGCAATCAGCCCAAGAGCGTAACCGCCGGCTTCCGCACCGAAAGCATCTTTGCCCAGCAGTTGGACCCCGTTTCCGGAAGAATTACGCCGATGGAAATCGTCGGCCACCCGGAAGGTTACAGCTCGGTGCGGCTTGCGCTGGCGCCGTACGGCTCGACGATTCTGCTGTTCAGCAACCGACTCTACTCCTCGCCGGCCGCGACGCGGCCCGCCCCGCCGCCGCCAGTCGATCTCAACTCCGGTTGGTCGGTGGCCTTCGGTCCCGACGCCAAGCCCGCGCCGGTTTCCGTCCTACATTCCTGGACGGATGACGTCGCCACCCGATCGTTCTCCGGCGTGGCAAGCTATACCAATCATTTCACGCTCTCGGCCGATCTGCTGGCGGCGGGTCGGATAGCGATGGATTTTGGCGATGGCGCGCCCTCGACGGTGGCTGAGAAGCGCCTCCAGGGATATCACGCGGAACTGGACGCCCCCGTCCGCGACGCGGCCGTTGTCTATATCAATGGCAAGCGAGCCGGCGCCGTCTGGTGCGCCCCCTATCGTTTGGACGCAACAGACCTGCTGAAGCCCGGCGACAACGACGTCCGCGTTGATGTCGCCAACACCGCCGTGAATTATCTGGCCGCTCACGGCTTTCCCAATTACGACTACCAGGGCGTCAGCGGGGAGTTCGGCTCACGGTTTAGCCCGGCCGCAGCGGCGCAGTTCCAGCCAATTCCATCCGGGCTGCTGGGTTCGATCAAGCTTGTTGGCGGTGGATCAATTTGACCGCGGAGAAGCCCTCGGATAGCCATCCGAGGGCTTTCGGGAGTGAAATTGACGCACTACTGTTTCCTCGGCGGCGATTGCACCACTGCCAGTTCACCCGGACGGCAGAATTATCACGATCTTCCGCGGTTATGGCCGGTTAAGCCTGAGAATTGTTACAAAAGTTCATATCTCAGTTACACAAGTCTCTTTTTCTTTGGGAAATCACGTGTATGTTTCATGGTGTAGAATAGAGTCGTCGGGAGGACTCCGTACGCAGGCCTCCCGTGAGGAGGCGTGTCTCATCTTGTAACAGTTTTCGACTGTGGTGTTTTCCCATCCCATCGGAAAATGCCCTATCCCCGGAGGGCCGGCAATGAGCGTCAAGAATCGTAGCGGGCGCATCTCGATCAACCGTTCTCGTTCTTCGACCACTAAAAAATGGAATTCAAGAGTTGCGATGGCCGCCGCTGTAGGGGCCATGGGCTTGCAGCTCTTTCCCTTGTTTGGCAATCATCAGGCCCAGGGGGCCACATATACCTGGGATC